>QMYL01000012.1 GCA_003662645.1 Candidatus Bathyarchaeota archaeon | reverse complement strand
GTTAGAAACATAACGATAAGCTTCTATCGGGAGGAGATACCCCTCACAAGGCTCATGGATACGCTTCACATATCCAGGTATGGCGAGACCGATGGGGAGATGGACTGGTCATCGATTGATGGAACCGTAAACCCGAACAATGTGACGGAGTCTGGACTCTTCACTGAGAGTATATTCGCCCTCATCGCCGCGGATGATGATGTCCCATCCTCACCAACCCTATATCTCCCAGAAGACGGCGCGACTACAAGTGAATACCCAATCTTCACATGGGAGATGGTCCATACGAACACATTAGGCGAGGAGGAAGCGATAAGCCACTACGTAATCCAGTTCTCAAGGACCCAAAGCTTCGCTGGAGGAGTAATATCAAACGAGACCATTGGCCCTCAGCCATACTTCATCTGTGGGAGCTCATTCCTAGGAGCTGGAACCTGGTACTGGAGAGTCTTCGCAGTTGACTTAGCCGGAAATAATGGGAGCTACTCACAGGTTAGGTCCATAAACGTCCTGACAGCGGAGGAGGCTGTCTTGATGGACTTCAGCCTCCAGGTTACGCCGAACTCCAGCGTAGTCGAGGCTGGGGGGAGAGTTGAAGCTATTGTCACCGTCACGCCGCAGCATGGCTATGCCTACTCAGTTGAGCTATTCCCGATAGTTACACCCTCGGAAGATACGATAAACGTAACGTTACAACCTAGCGTTGGTATGCCCGAGTATAACTCGATACTGACCATAGAGACATCCCAGGATACGCCGTCTGGAAACTACACCATACACGTTATCGGGGTGGGCGGGGACGGTGAGAGGCATGTGGCAACGCTCATTCTTCAGGTTAAGCCCCCGCCGGAGCCGCCTAGGATAACGCTCATACCGGATAAGGGCTTCGGCAGCTTCATGGTGACTGTTAGGGGAAGCGGGTTCACGGCCGGAAGCTTGGTTAACCTGACATTCAATGGAGAGCTGATCTTGACGGGAATTCGGGTTGATGAGGATGGCTCCTTCGAGGTGTACTTCGTGGTCTCTGCTGCTGAACCCGGCATATACTCGGTTGAGGCCATAGATGAATCCGGTTTGTCAGCCTCCGGGAACGTGACCGTCGTCTATGTAACTCCCTTGAACATAGAGCTTGATGTCGGCTCTATACACTTTAAGGGTGAGGTAGCCGAATTCTACATCCTTATAACCTTCAACGGTGAACCGGTGAACGCGACGATAGAGAAGGCTATCCTGTACTACTCAAACGGAACCTTATACGAAGACCTAACCGGAAACGTTGAGCTTGTATCCACCGGACTGTACAGGGTGGCGTACACAATTCCGATTGACGCTCCTGAGGGTACCTACACGCTGCTTGTGAAAGCAAGCTACATCACCGAGACAGCTGAGTCCAAGGGGGCCTCAGTGAAGAGCTTCCTGCTGAGCGAGACATTAACAGGGTGGAGCGTAACCCTCCTAGCGATAGAGAACGAGACGGCTCTGATCAAGACTGAGGTAGGGATCATCCAGGTGAGGCTGGCTGAGATGAACGTAACGATAACAAACTTGATAACCGATGTTAAGGGTCAGATAATCGCCAACTTAACGACTTCCATAGGTGATGTAATGGTGTACCTTGACAGCCTGCAGCTCGTCGAGCTTCTTAACGCCTTAGAGATCAAACTCACCCAGATGAACGCAACGATAACGTCTATAGAAGGGAACATAACAAGGATACGTACGGATGTAGGCGTAATCCAGCTTAAACTAGACGAACTGAACGCGACAATACATAACGTCACGGCCACAGCTGGGGGGGAGATACTCATCCAGATGGAGACCCTAGCCGGAGTGATAGAGGCAAAACTGGACTACATAAACGCAACCATATCAGGATGGAGTGGGGGGTCAACGGAGAGCATAATCACAGAGAGCGGCGAGTATAGGGTTATGGTCCTAACGAACGCAACAGTTAAAGAGCCTGTTCAACTCTTGGACGGAAACTCCCTCAAGGTTGTGGTCAGCGGGCCTCCCGGCGAGACCGCGGTTATAAGGTTCGTTATCCCGAAGAACCTGCTGGCCGACCTAGGCTCCTCGATAGATGATGTCACAGTCACCGTGGACGGTGAGGTGGTTCCATACACCTACACCGAGACGGCCGACGCATACCTATTAACCGTAACCTACACCCTAAGCACACATGAGGTGATATGCCACCTGAGGGGTCTACCACCGCAGCCGATATGGCTCCAACCATGGTTCATAACAACGACCACCATCGCATCCCTGATAGCCATAGGTGTAGCCATATACCTCCTCCTCAGGAGGAGACCATAAGTCTACACGTAACCGAACTAGCCACAAATACACAAGCCCAAGGGTCTTTTCAATCAAGAAAAACGGCAAACATAACGATAAATATTAAAATTCATGAGGGAATTAATAATACCTGGAGGGCCGGTAGTCTAGCGAGGTTAGGACTTCCCAAACTGGGACCTAAAGCAGCCCTTACGAACCATGAGGAGAGAAGTCAAGGTTGAGAGAGGCTGAGATCGCCGGTTCAAGTCCGGCCCGGCCCACCACTTTTTGGGATTATTTTTCATGTTTGTCTGTGTTAGTCATTGTATGATTTCTTTTAGGGCATTTTCGCAGACTTTAGAAACGTTTAGGCCGAGTTCATGTGCGGCAACTTGCTCAGATGTGGCGAAGTTCAAATCAACAGAATCTACGAAGTTCCGTCTTTAACTCGTCAGCAAGTTGCATAATATTAGAGTTCGTTTAAGTTGTGTGAATGAAAAAGGAAAGATGGGAATTGACCGGTCAATAATAAATGCTTAAGTTGCCACGTCCTCCCCGTAAAACTCTAAGGTAGGCAATTTTATAGATATCTCACGCCAACCAAGATGAGCAAAACACCTTTAAGTGTGGTTTCTACTCAAATTAGAGAAACACGAACGACCGGTTGGGGGATAGAAAGGAATATAATGACGACCGGTCAAGCCGACGGGATGGACTATTACAAAATAATAACCACAACCGAATGGAGCAGACTGGGAGATAAGGATCCGCCAACCACGGTCTACGTAGGAGGTTCCATGAGGAGCTCGATTGATGTAGGAGGTAGGTGTTGGATGGCCGGGGGCGAGGGGGATGGTGACCCTCCAAATAGAGACATCGAGGGTTCTCCGCCGTCTTGTGCAGTCCATATTATCGCTCTCTTTCAACTTGGGCGGGTTACTAGCTGGATTCATCCTAGCCATAAACATCGATGTATTCTCAACGATCCCGTGGGCCATAATCCTCCTACCAGGAATACTAACAGTTAAAGGCGCCATAGGAGGGATTCTCAGCGGACGTCTAAGCACGAGCTTACACCTTGGAACGATAAAACCGAGTTATGGCGAGAACACGCGGGACTTCTACCTTCTCCTATCCTCGATAACGGTTCTGGCCTTCCTAAGTTGTCTAATGATGGGGTCGGTCTCCTTCCTGATCGGTTTGGTGATCTGGAGGGCAACTTTGAGGGGTTACCTGGATATACTGTGCATCGCCGTCGGCTCTATGGGTCTCTCTCTCCTGATAGTATCACCAATAACCATAGCGATCTCTTTTCTATCCTTCAAGAGGGGGCTGGATCCGGATATAATGGTCTACCCGATTACATCGACCGTTGCCGATATAATCGTAACGTTCACCTACATCAAGCTCCTCTGGGGATTCTTCTCCGGCGGATTAGGTCTCCACCTCACCGTCTTGATCGATCTGACCTTCCTCTCGGTCGTTCTGGCATCCTTGTACAAGAACTTCAAGGATGAGGAGTTCACGAGGACCCTTAAGGAGTTCACCCTGACGCTCCTCTCCGTAACCGTGATAACGAGTGTAACGGGCCTTTTCCTAAGCGGGATAAGGGAGGCTGTTGGAAGTAGACCCGAGGTATACCTCGTCTATCCAGCCTTGATAGATACCGTTGGGGATACAGGCTCGATAATCGGCTCTACAGCCACAACCAAGCTCTTCACCGGGATGATCGAGTCATCTCTCTCATCGATTAAAGAACACACAACGGAGATACTGAACGCATGGGCAGCCTCGATCGTCATGTTCATCCTATACTCCATGACAGCGGCAACTGTCTGCAATGTGCTCAACTCGGTCAATCCTCTGAGGCTTCTAGCTCAGATCACGGCTACGAACCTGCTCTCGGTTTCGGTTATGGTCTTCATAGTCTTCTCGATAGCCATATCAACCTTCAAGAGAGCCCTAAACCCAGATAACTTCGTGATACCGATAGAGAGCTCCTTGGCAGACGCCGTAACGACGATATCGCTCTACATAGCTGTAGTAACCATAAGATGAGTTGGGGAAACCAGCTGGACAGACCAGTCCAAGCCTCGATAAGTATAAGTATGAGGTGTTAATCTTTCTTCAGAAAACGAGGAGGACCGAAATCTTGCCAGCGATCGAGGTTGGTAGGATCTGTGTTAAGGTGGCCGGCCGGGAGGCTGGGAGGCGCTGCGTGATAGTCGACATAATCGACAAGAACTTCGTCCTCGTTACTGGCCCGAAGAGTATAACAGGGGTTAAAAGGAGGAGGGCGAATATAAAACACCTCAAACCGACAGAGAAGAAGATAAAGATCCGAAGGAGGGCTGCCGATGAGGAGGTCATAAAGGCCCTAGCCGAGGCGGGTGAGATCGAGGCGCCTGAGGAGAAACTCGAAGAGGCTGGGGAGAAAGGAGGGAGGTGACAAACCTCACACCACCATTTATTATCGTGGAAGTATGATCTCCTTATTCGTAGGAGAAGTAGGTGATGCGGAAGTTAACAGCTCCATGGGAGGTAAAGAGGGAACTCATAATCAAAGCGGATGCGGAGACTGACCCAAAGTACGGACATAAACCAGAGGAGAGACCGGTAGAAGAGCTTCTCAAGTTCGGCGTGATAAACCTCGACAAACCCCCAGGCCCAACAAGCCATGAGATAACGGCCTGGATAAAGAGAATACTACAGATAGAGCATGCCGGTCACGGCGGAACCCTAGAAGCCCGAAAAACCTGAAAGGGCTGGGGAGATCCGAAGGTGACCGGCGTCCTACCGATAGCCCTAAGGGAGGCCGTTAAGGTTATACAGGTTCTACTGAGGGCTGGGAAGGAGTACATCTGTGTGATGAAGCTCCACTCGGAGGTTCCTGAGGAGAGGGTCAAGACAGCCCTTGAGGAGTTCCAAGGCCCAATCTACCAGAGGCCTCCCTTGAGGGCCTCAGTTAAGAGGAGGTTGAGGGTTAGGAGGGTCTACTACATAGACATGATGGAGATGGAGGGGAGAAATGTCCTATTGAGGATAGGATGCGAGGCTGGAACCTACGTGAGGAAGTTGATACACGACGTCGGGGAGGTCCTGGGATGCGGTGCGCACATGCACGAGTTGAGGAGAACGAGGGCTGGGCCATTCACAGAGGAGGGTAGCATAACCCTCCACGACTTGGCATACCTATACGAGAGGTGGAGAGAGACGGGTGAAGATTCCCTCATAAGGAGGGCCATACTCCCGATGGAGAGGGCTTTAGAGCTGACACCGAAGGTATACATAAGGGACTCAGCCGTAGACGCGATCTGCCACGGAGCCCACCTAACGGCCCCAGGGGTGGTCGCAGTCGAGACAGGGATAAAACCAAAGGAGACCATAGCGATACTAACCCTGAAGGGCGAAGCCGTAGCCCTAGCGAAAGCAACAACCACAACAGAGAATATACTCGAAATGAACCACGGAATAGTGGCAAAGAACACGAGAGTCCTGATGCCGAAGGGAACATACCCAAAGATGTGGCGCAGAAAGAAAAGAGAAGAGTAACCCTTAAAACACACCGATAAAATCAGAGATATGGAGGCCGGGGTCTCCTAGAGCTAAAGGCGGGAAATCCGGTAGGGAGCAGACCCAACAAAGGAAAGAGGGGGCCCAAGCCTGGAGCCGAAGAGGAGAGGGAGAGCCTGTGGCCCCTCGGGGCCGCGTGGGTTCAAATCCCACCCCCGGCGCCACATTCTCGGGTTCAAATCTCCTCCACCATCTTTTAGGTTATCTCTGGCTATTTATGGCTTCTCGTCTTTGTTGAGGTCGTGTATTTCTCGTTCAAATTCTATGAATGTTTCTAGTCTTTTCACTCTATGAACGTCCTTCTTCATAGGATTATGTATTGGTCATTATACGCATTCCCTCTGTTTGTTTATCTTGATATTGTTAAAGTAAGTTTTGTTGGCGGTCTTTTAGTGTTTGGTATTCTCAATCCGATAGTAGATGGCGGCTTGGCCGGGATTAAACTAGGATTAAACAATCCTCTCAGTCATATCCCTATAGCTTAAACCAGCCATATACGTGATACAGCCCTAAACCTTATGCAACCGAAACGATGGTTACGCTGGACATCCCAGCCTCCTAGAGGAGTAAGGCACCCCGAAACAACAAAAAACATACCTCAACAGCGTTCTAGTACCCTTAGGAAAGGCTTATTACAAGGAATCATCTCAAAGCCTCCTTGACTGGAGGCCCTATCTTGGAGAGGCTTGCTCTCTTCGGTGGGGAACCTGTTAGGAAGAAACCTCTGCCAACAATCAGCGACAAGTCCGGTAGGAACATCGGCGAGGAGGAGCTTAGGCTGCTTAGGGAGGTTATCGTGAGCGGCTCCTTGTTTAGGTACTCCGGTAGGATGGTCTCAACATTCGAGGAGGAGTTCGCCGAGTTCTTGGGCGTAAAGCATGCAGTAGCCTCAACCTCGGGGACAGCAGCTCTGCATGTAGCTACGGGCGCGATAGGTCTAGGTCCGGGAGCGGATGTTATAACGACTCCAATAACCGATATGGGAACGATGATAGCGATCCTCGGACAGAACGCGATACCGATCTTCGCCGATCTGGATCCATATACATACAACCTAAACCCAGAGGATGTGGAGAGGAGGATAACGGACAAGACGAAGGCGATAATAGCGGTCCACCTCTTCGGGCTGCCCTGCGACATGGACCCCCTGAGGGAGATAGCTGAGGAGAGGGGGATATACCTCATAGAGGACTGCGCCCAAGCCTACCTAGCTGAGTACAAGGGTAGATTGGTAGGGACGATAGGCGACGTCGGATGCTTCAGCATGCAGCAATCCAAACACATGTTCACGGGGGATGGAGGGATAACCGTAACCAACGACGACGAACTCGCGAGGAAGGCGAGGTTCTTCATGGATAAGGGATGGGACAGAACAGTCAAGGGAGCTAGGATGTATCACATGTTAGGCTTCAATTACAGGATGACCGAGCTTCAGGGGGCAGTCGCACGGGCCCAACTTAGAAAGGTTAGGTGGGTTGTGGAGAGGAGGAGGGCGGTAGCCGACGCGTTAACTAAGGAGATAAGCGACATCGAAGGGGTAACCCCGCCGACGGTCCCGAAGGGTTGCAAACACTCCTACTGGCTCTACCCAATCAGAATCGACGCATCAGAGTTCAAGGCCGAATTAAGCGAGATCGCCGAGGCCTAAGGGCTGAGGGCATACCAGCCTCAGCCAGCTACACCGGAATCCCAATGTACAAGACCCTAGTCTTCGCCGAGAGGAGGGGATACGGCGGAACATGCTGCCCATGGTGCTGCCCAATGTACGGCAGGGATGTTAAATATGGGGAAGGACTATGCCCAGAGGCTGAGAGGATACTGAGCCAGCTCATAACATTACCGTGCAACGAATACTTCACTAGGGAGGACGTGGAGGATATATCAACAGCCCTCCACAAGGTTCTAAACTACTACAGAAGAAGCTGATAATTATTATATGGAAGATTTAGGCTCACGGCGATTTACCCATCACTTTTTAGCTCCCTGATGAGTCTCAAGTACTTCTCAAGCTCGCTCCTCGTTGGCTACCCCTGGTCTCAGGCTTAGCGGCCTTCAAGGCTCCGGTGAGGTTCGCTCTCGAGGGCCTCCCCATCATCTAGGCCCTCAGCTTTAGAGGCCACAAATACTCCTAGAACTGTTACATCAACCAATTCACCAACACTCCCCCGAGATTTCTGAGATATGGATCATTTGGTTAGTTTTCTCTTTAAATACTTGTTCACGAGCCTTATGATGCCCATGTTGAAATCGTAGAACTTCTCAAGATTAATCTTACCGGTTTTTGGATCCACCACACCCTCACGCTCCGCTAGGATTCTCCTATATATGCTTAATCCATCCAGTTTGGGCGGGATGGGGTATACGTATAAGTCGAAGCTCCCATCCGGATCTGATCTACTTCCAACTCTAGCTATAATTGCTCCTCTCCTCAATACCCTAAGCGAGAATTCTCCCTTAACAACCTGATACCCCTCCTCCCTAGCTATAGATGAAAGGAGATCCTCATCAACCTTCTCGCTAAGCTTTATTCTGACGGCCTCAACGGTTACCCTCTCAACCCTCTCAACACCAGGCGGCAGGTTTGATGCGAGGACGACTCTTTCCTCACTAAATATCTTTGAAACAACCTCCAAGAGGCTTGTCTCTCTTAAAAAGCCTTGGACATTAACCTTTGTTGAATCCTCTCTATTCCGGTTCATCTCGAGCTCCTTACACCTTGGAGCTGAAGGGCTATCCAACCCAGTCGTAAGGGGTTATTATCTCGTAGGTCTTCTTTAGGGCGTCGAAGACGGCGTAGGCGAAGGATGGTACGGTCTTAGTTGAGCCGTAGCTCCTTGACCAGCAGTCCTTTATCCCAGCTAGTCTGAGTATCACCTTTGCGATGTCGCTGGCTACTAGGCCTAGGCCCCTTGGTCCTGGGATTAGTACTATCCTTACGCTTCCGCATTTGCCCGTGACTTGGAATGGTAGTGAGTGGGGTTGTCCGCATCCGCATTCCCAGCTTCCACATCCCCGTCTGATTATGGTTATGTTTCTTCTGGCGTCTGCGGCGGCCTTCTCTATCGCTGTTCGGACCTGTCTGGCTTTACCTGATCCTAGGCCTATGTATCCGTCTCCGTTCCCGACGGCAACTATGGCCTTGAAGCGGAGTCTCTCTCCTGCATCGGTCTGTTTCTGGACTATCCCGACGTTTATTACCTCCTCCTGGAGGTTTGGGACGAGTATATCAACTATCTCAGGCTCTCTTATCTTGAATCCTTCAAGGAAGACCTCCTCAAGGGTTGATATTCTACCCTCTACGACCATCCTTCCAAGCCTTGTACGAGGCGTCCACTCCTCAGCTCTCTCCATGCCATCCATGCTCCGGCGTTGAAGGTTTGGCTCTACGCATTATGGTTAACGCTCAACTCCTCAAGGTTTCAAGATGAATAGTAAATTTAAACTTATATGCTTATCTGTACGCTTCTGAGAATCCAACTTCAGGAGAAGGAGAACGCTCATAATATATTCATCGATGATTCTAGAGCTTTACTCAGAGCTCCCTTTCATCCTTGAAGCTTGAGGTTATTCTATCCTTCACTTCTAGGAAGTGTTTTGGTAGCTCCTCTGGTGGTAGGCCGTTTGCTAGGTAGTTGGAGAATCTGCGTTTGTATAGTTCCGGATCTGAGGATAGCTGTGAGGCATAATCCGCTATATGTTGACCTTTGACCCTCTCCTCGCTTGGTAGTACACTCTCATCGTGTGGGACGACCCCTCCAGCATCAAGGAACCCCTTCAGGGCTGCGAATACTCTCGCCCCGGGTGATGGTGTCTGTAGGCCTATATCTAAAACCGCTTCCCTGACCCCCTTAGCTACGGCTCTATAACCACACAGTAACCCGGTTAGGTACGCTGCCGGGAGGTTTCCACACCCACCCTTCCATCCATAGTCCCTGACGAGCTCCCTTGAGTGGGCTGAGGTTATAACCTCGTCACCTATAACCCTAGCCTTGATGAGTTGTACGTTCATATGTCTGGAGGAGCCCCTAACTACGAGCCTTGGAAGCCCAGACTTCACCAAACCCCTCCTTAGGCGGTAGTTTGTCTTCCCCTCTCTCCTCCTCCGGAATGGAACCCTATACCTCGGACCCCTAGCCATCACCGCCGCCTCCAGAGGTTATGGGCATCTATGTAACGCTCCATCTCGGCTATGGACTTGAAGGCTCCACTCTTGGCCATTATGTAGAGCCTGCGGTATGCCCCTTCCGCTATGAGACGTCGGCTCTTCAACTCACGGAGCCTCCTCCTAAGAGCCCTGATCCTCATCATCCACATCCTCTTCCTCGGGAGCCTAGCCTTCCTTGTTCCGCTCCTCGACCCCGGACCTCTCCTCAAGCCTTTCTTCTTCTTTTCGTGTATAATCCTAGCTCGGGCTCTGCTTATTCCCTTCTTCTTTAAGGCTCTAATAGCCCCTTCGTGGATTAGCTTCCTGATCTCCTCCCTAGTTATAGCTGACTCTACCTCTTCTATCCTGTCTGGGTCTATCCAGACCCTATTCACACCTACCTTAAGTATCTCGGCGGCAAGCCTCCGTTGGCTTCTTAGGCTCACCCTGAAACCTCCATCCCGTTTATTCTAGCTCCCTAAGCTTCGCCGGGTTCAGTACGTGTATGCCTAACTCCCTAGCCCTATTCGTGATCTCTACTCTCTTCCT
>QMYL01000011.1 GCA_003662645.1 Candidatus Bathyarchaeota archaeon | reverse complement strand
TGATAACCACCCCTGAGACCCTCCAGGCCGTACTGGCCGGCTGGACTATGAGGCGGCACCTTCAGGCGTTGAGGTGGGTGATAATCGATGAGGTCCACGAGATGGCTGACAGCAAACGTGGGAGCCAACTATCCCTCGCGATGGAGAGGCTACGCAGGATAGTTGGGAGGGAGTTCCAGGTTATAGGGTTATCCGCGACTATCGGTAGCCCCATGAAGGTTGCACAGTTCCTTGTTGGTGTAGGACGTGAGGTTGAGGTTATCAGGGTTCCAGTTGCGAGGCTTATGGATATAAGGGTCATCTTCCCAGAGCCGACGCCGGAGGACTACGAGCTTTCATCCAAGCTCTTCACCCACCCCGAGGTAGCCGCGAGACTACGCATAATCCGCCAACTAATAGAGGGACACAAATCGGTACTGCTATTCACGAATACACGCTCAATATCCGAGGTCTTGGCGAGCAGGTTCAAGGTGTGGGATGTTGACTTCCCAGTCTCGATACACCACGGCTCCCTAGCCAAGCCGTCAAGGATAGCTGCAGAGAGGGGCTTGAAGGAGGGGGAGTTAAAGGGGCTCGTATGCACCAGCTCCCTAGAACTCGGGATAGACGTAGGCCGAGTAGACCTTGTAATACAGTATATGAGCCCCCGCCAGGTCACGCGTCTAATCCAACGTGTGGGCAGGAGCGGCCATAGGATAGGTCGGATCGCGAAGGGTGTAATAATAACTATGGATCCGGATGACACGCTGGAGGCGATGGTGATCGGGCGTATGGCCTATGAGGAGAGGTTGGAGCCGGTTGATATACCTGAGAAGCCTTACGATGTCCTAGCCCACCAGATAGCTGGGCTCCTGATGAAGAGGAGGAGGCTCTACTTCTATGAGATATACGAGGCCTTCAGGAGGGCCTATCCATACCGGAACCTAACGCTCGACGATATAAAGAGGGTTATGGAATACATGCACAACCGCTTCCCGAGGTTGGCTTGGGTCTCCTTCGAGGACACCTTGGCCATGAAACCGCGCAGGACCAAGGCCCTCTACGAATATTACTTCGGGAACCTATCGATGATCCCGGATGAGAAGCATTACATAGTCATAGATAGGACCAACGACACCGCTGTTGGAATACTCGATGAAGCCTTCGTCGCTGAATACGGGAACCCAGGTGTGAAGTTCATAATACGCGGAAGCCCATGGAGGATAATGGGCATCTCCTCAGACAGGATCTACGTAAGCCCAGTCGATGACCCAACCGGCGCCATACCGAGCTGGATAGGTGAGGAGATACCTGTCCCCTTCGAGGTCGCCCAGGAGGTTGGGGCGATAAGGGGTCTCATCGAGGAGATGATCCAGCAGGGTAAAACCGTAAGGGAAGTAACCTCAGAGCTGGCTGGGAGGTATCCATGCGATGAGGAGACCCTGCAAAGGGCAATCTCAGAAACCGTTGAACAGGTTGAGGATGGCTACCCGGTCCCAACGGATAGGAGGATAATCCTAGAAGACTGGGAGGATTTCACCATAATCCACGCAAACTTCGGCTCCCTAACGAACAGGACGCTGGCCCAGATGATAGGCCACATACTCTCCGAGAGGATGGGATACGCTGTGGCAGTTCAACACGATCCGTATAGGATATTCATCAAGACGATGGGTGACGTAAACTCTGAGACTGTGATGGAGATACTGAATAACCTGAAGAGCTTCTCAAAGGAGGCGATATGGGAGGTCCTTGTAAAGGCGACCGTAAAGACGGGCCTCTTCAAGAGGAGGATGGTCCACGTGGCTAGAAGGTTCGGGGCTTTGAAGAAGTGGGTGAACTTCAGCAACGTCAGCCTACGCAGCCTACTGAAGAGCTTCGAGGGAACCGTGATCTACGACGAGGCCTTAAAGGAGACCCTGACGAAGGACCTTGACTTCAGGAACACCTTAAAGGTCTTCGATAGGCTTAAGCGGGGTGATATAGAGGTAGTCAGGTTGGAGACCGGTGGAAGGCCCACCCCAATAGCGAGGATAGGGATAGAGAGAACCAGCATGAAGACAGACCTCATACCGCCGGAAAGGATGAGGCGTATACTCATAGAGTCCGCCAAGGCTAGGCTGATGAACGAGACGAGGGTCTTCATCTGCACCAACTGCTGGGACTACGTAGGAATGATAACGATAAAGGAGCTCCCGGATGAACCTGCCTGCCCGAGATGCGGCTCAAGGGAGTTAGGGATCCTGAACGTTGAGGAGGAGAAGGCCCTGCCCCTCATCGAGAAGAAGGGTGAGAGGCTGACCAAGGAAGAGAAGAGGCTCAGGGAGGAAGCCATCGAGGCGGCTAAGTTGGTCTCCAAGTACGGGAAGGTGGCGGCGATAGCCCTCTCAGGGAGGAGGTTGAGGATCGATGATGTGAAGGGTATACTCTCCAAGGAGAGTAGGCCGACGGATAGGTTCTTCGAGTTGATCATAGAGGCCGAGAGGAGCGCCCTGAAGAGGAGGTTCTGGTAGGATAGAACCCGGTAAACCCCGAAGCGTAAAGGAGATATAATCGTTCTCTCGAAATTATGAGGATGGAGGACGGGGGTGGTTCAGTGTTCATATCACCATTCGTAGCCTCACCATTCCCGGTTATCCGGAGGCTTCTAACCCTAGCCGAACTGAAGCCCGGCGAGATACTATACGACCTAGGTTCAGGTGACGGTAGAACCGTGATAATGGCGGCCCAGGAGTTCGGGGCCATAGGGGTGGGGATCGAGCTTAGAGAGGACCTGGTGAAGCAATCCCTGAAGAAGATAGCGCAACTGAAACTTGAGGATAGGGTGAAGATAATCCACGCAAACATATTCGACGTCGACCTAAGCCCAGCCGACGTCGTCTACATGTACCTGACGACGAGCGCAAACGAGAAGGTAAGGCCTAAGCTTGAGGCCGAGTTGAAGAAGGGAGCCAGAGTAGTATCGCACGATTACGAGATAGTTGGTTGGAAAGCGGCCAAAGTTGAGAGGTTCTGCGAGAACCCGAGGCTCGGATACCCAACCCACACGCTATACCTCTACAGAAGGTAGCAAAAGGTAGCTTCGTCCAGAAGGGAAATTAACCAGCAGAGATGGAGTGGCGGGTCACCAGTCTATGGCATAAAGCATCAACCACCACAAACACTTCCCGGGAGGTTAGAGGTTTGATCCCGGTGCCATGGAGATACGTGAACACCTGGTATTGTGATGGCTGCGGCTTGTGTTGCAGAGAGTTCGATGTAGTCTTGAGGTTCGATGAGTGGCTGAGGATTATAAGGAGGTATGGGGTCGGCGTTACGAGGGCTGGGTTGAACAAGTTTTACCTGAGGAGGAAGGGAGACGGCTCATGCATCTTCCTGTACGAAGCCTTCGGTAGGCAGCTCTGCGGGTTACAGGATATGAAGCCCATAGCCTGTAAGCTCTGGCCCTTCAAGATATACACGAGGCCGAAGTATGGTAGGGCTAGGGAGGCAGTCTTCAATTATGAGGGTCAGAGGCTCTTCGTATATATAGACCCCTCATGTCCAAGGATCGTGTGGGGTGAGCCATCACAAACTTTGATTTATAAGATAATACCGGAATTCATAGAGATAGCTATGGGAGTTAGGAAGAAGCAGTTCTACTCAACATCCAGGTGGCTCTACAACCTCTCCCCCAAGCTTAAGCCCAGAAGGCTAATCTAGGTTAAGGGTTCCCACAATCCACCCCCAGAGAAAAAGGTTTAGAGGACTCTGCCTCTTTGAGTCTTAATAAAATCTTTTGAGGCTCTAGATGAGGACGCTCCATAGACCTTCGACCGTCCCAGCCCTCCTGATTTGTTTAACAATAACCTTTTTTCTTTGTTTAACAAAGGATTGAGGACGGAGAGACAGGCCGAGGAGCCCGTATCTTAACGATATCACCTCCAGGGAGAAAAAAGGTTTAAATATGATCTAGTGTGGTTCTCAGTATAAGAAAGCCCTACTGTGATGTCCATGAATGTGCCAAAGGAGATAATGACGTACTGCCCGAGGTGTAACGCCCATAGACCGCACTCCGTCTCCCTCTACAAGGAGGGTAAGAGGAGGGCTCTCGCTAAGGGTGAGAGGCACCACAAGAGGGAGAGGAAAGGCTACGGTGGACAGAAGTACCCAATACTGAGGAGGAAGGCTAAGACCACGAAGAAGCAGACCCTAAAGCTGACGTGTAAGACGTGTGGATATACGAGGCACAAGAAGGGGATCCGCCTCAGACGTCTAACCATAACCTAGATGGGGATCAGGTTTTATCAACCTTTAAGGAGGGTTTAAGCTTACTTGAGTGAGTGGGAGAAGATTATACCGAAGCCGAGGAGCCGATTCCTGAAGGTTAAATGTCCAGACTGCGGGAACGAGCAGATAGTCTTCGACCACGCAACGACGGTCGTCCACTGCAACGTCTGTGGAGCCACCCTAGCAGAACCATCAGGTGGAAAGGCTAAGATAAAAGGTGACATAGTGGCGGTGTTGGAGTGAGAGCTGATATGCCGATCGTTAAGGCTGAGGACTGGCCGGAAGTTGGAGAACTCGTGATAGCCACGGTTGAGAGGATAGTCGATTACGGAGTCTACGTCAGACTGGATGAATATGAGAAGGAGGGTTTCCTCCACATATCCGAGATAAGCTCAAGCTGGGTTAAGAACATCAGGAACTTCGTCAGAGAGGGGCAGAAGGTCGTCCTGAAGGTCTTGAGGGTGAACCCGGCTAGGGGCCATATAGACCTCTCCCTTAGAAGGGTGACTAAGAGGGAGAGGAGGGATAAGATACTGCTGTGGAAGAGGAGCCGGAAGGCTGAGAGCCTCTTCAGAACAGCCTCGAGGAGGCTCGGTATAACACTAGACGAGCTGTACGAGAAGGCGGGGGTTCCAATCGAGAAGGCCTTCGGGGAGCTATACGAGGGGTTGGAGAGGGCTGCTAGGGAGGGCGTCGAGGTTCTGCTCGAGAACGGCGTGCCAAAGGACCTCGCAGCCGTACTCGCTGAAGTCGCGAAGGAGAAGATCAAGGTCTCGATGGTGAAGATAAAGGGGGTTCTAACCCTAACATGCACGAAGCCGGATGGCGTTGTCAGGATTAGGGAGTCTCTCCTAAACGCCAAGAGGGTTGAGAAGCCGAGGGGGGTGAATGTGAACATATACGTCATAGCGGCCCCGAGGTATCGAATAGAAGTATCGGCTAGAGATTACAAGGAGGCTGAGGATGTATTGAAGAGGGCTGTAGAGACCGCGATCAACAGCATAACTGAGGCTGGGGGGCAGGGAACCTTCCAGAGGGGTTAGAGGTTGATGGTCTGGCTCCTCAGGAAGTGTGAGAGCTGCGGGAGATATACGTTAAAGAGGGATGCATGTCCCTACTGTGGAGGGAGGGTGCGCATACCACACCCGGCCAAGTTCTCCCCGGATGATAAGTATATAAAGTATATTGGGAGGATGAAGGGGTTAGATAAGGGATGAAGGAGACCGTTATCGTAGAGAAAGAGAAGGTTGAGTTGAGGAACCCCATATTGATAGAGGGGCTTCCAGGCCTCGGCGTCGTTGGGAAGATAGTCGCCGAGTACCTGATCAAGCACTTAGACGCTAAGGAGTTCGCCGAGTTATACTCACCCCACTTCGCCTACTACGTCATAGTCGAGAAGGATGGGAGCGTCCGCCTCCTAAGGAACGTCTTCTACTACTGGGAGAATGAAGATGGAGAGAACGACCTAATACTCCTAACCGGGGACAGCCAAGCCCAGACGGTTGAGGGCCAATACGAGGTCGCAGACCGAATACTAGACTTCGCCCGGAAGAACAATGTCAGACTAATCATAACGGTCGGTGGGTACCGGGACAAGGTTGAGGGTGAGCCGAAGGTTATAGCAACCTCAACCAACCCCCAGATATTGAATAGAGCCCTGGAAGCAGGCGCCGTAAGCAGCCCGCTGGGAAATCCGATAGTCGGGACAGCCGGCCTAATACTTGGACTGGCTAGGTTGAAGGGTATCGACGCCCTCTGCCTCCTCGGGGAGACCTTGGGTTACATGCCTGACCCTAAGGCTGCTAAGGGAGTTCTTAAGGTGTTATCGAGGTTGCTCGGCATAACGATTGACCTAGCCGATATAGATGGGGAGATAGCCAAGCTGGAGGAGAGGATGGAGAGGGTTAAGGAGCTGGAGGAGAAGAGGAGGCTCTTCGAGCAGAGGAAGAAGATGACCGAGAAGGAGAAGGTCACATATATAAGTTGAAGCCGAACCGGGCGGGCTTAAGGTTCATATCCTAAATAAGCGCCTTGCATTCTCCGTCGTCTTCTTAGCTATGACGTTCTTCTCAGCACCCTTCAAGATGGCAACCTCAGATAGCGTCCTCAACAAGTGCGCTGGCTCAGAGACGACGCCCCTATACTCAACCGGAGAATCGGTCTCTAAGAGTAGCCTATCGAGGGGGGTATTCATAACAACCCTCCTATGCTCACGGCTGTAAGCCACAGCAGGGGTAGCTGAGACGTAGTAGCCATGTCTCAGCAGATCCTCCAGAGCATCCTGGGGTCCACTAAACCAGTGGAATACAGCCCTCTCGATTCCACTCTTGATCACGAGATCAACGCAGTCCCTCCATGCCCCCCTGCTGTGGATCGAGACAGGCTTCCCATGATCCCTGGCAAGCTCCAGGAGCTCAACGAATAGTCTCCTCTGGAGCTCCCTCTTCTCAGGGTTCTTCCTCACACCCCTATACCAGTAGTCGAGCCCGATCTCACCGACAGCGTAGGCTTCATCTACATTCTCCTTCACGAACTTTAGGGCCTCACCAAGATCGCTGTCGTTCACATTCCAGGGATGAACTCCCAAGGCTGGGTATATCCTCAAGCCCTCCCTCTCATATCTCCTGCTCTCCCTCAAGGCCCACAAGTTTGCCCTATAACTCGAACCCATGGTTATTATGGCTATTACCCCAGCCTCTTCCGCTCTGGTGATGGCCTCCTTTAGGTTCTGTACATCCTCAAGGTGGGCGTGGGTGTCTATGAGCTGCATGTGACGTCTCTCCATCTACATGGAGGGTTAGGTCTGGGTTAGGAGGAGTATCGCCTGTGCTAGATCTCCATTGGTCTGTTCTAAGGCTTCCCTGGCCCTCTCCAGCGTCACGTTTGCCTGTTGGGCTACGAGTTGTACATCCTCTTCCGGGATCTTCAACTTCCTCTTCACTTGGCGTTCCGTAACCTCCCCGCCTATGATCTGGTATATCCTCTGCCCCCTCATCTCCAGAACAGAGACCTCCGGCACCTCTATGGTTATCTCCTTATCCTTGGTCCGTATGATGACTTCCTCAACGTCTGGTAGGGGGGCCATGTTGAGACCCATACGTTTCATGAGCCTCCTCGCTTCTCTAGGGCTCAACCCCCTCATCAACCCTGAACCCTCCGCCTCCTATATTTTCATCCCTAACCGGGTATTTTACACTTCCCCCTATCCTTCCTCTATGCCCCTCCTAACCTTGACCGCTACACCCCTCTTGAAGGCCTTCATCTCCCTGCCGGTTAATAGGGCTCTCCCAACCGCCAGTATCCCTCCATTCCGGTTTACAACTATAACCTCCTCTTGGGGGCGGATCTCATCATCTGCATCTAAGACGTGTTTAGCGAATACGTTCCTCCCCTTCCTGATGTGCGGGGCGGCCTCATCCCTGACCTTAACGATCATATGCTTGGCGTTGCACAGTTTTAATATCCTCTTAGCCCCGCCGATCGCCAATGAGAACAGCCCATCCGAGGGTCTTAAGGTTGCGAGTAACTCCCCATTCAGGTATACGTACCTAACCCTCCCAGTCCTCTTCGAGAAGACGAGCTCAACCTCATCCGGGAAGAGCGTCTCCCCGATGCCTCTCCCAAACTGGTAATCGGCCACACACCTTATCTTCCTGATGGCATCCCAACGTTCAACGTTCATATCGATCAGATTTAAGGGTTCCCCAAAATCCTATTTAAACCCCTATGTGAATAATCTATCCTAGATGCTGGTGTGAACGTTGCAGTGCGAGATCTGCGGACAAGAGATCCACGGGAAGCCCCAGAGGGTGGTCATAGAGGGAGCGGTCATGCTGGTATGCGGCGAATGCGCTAAACTCGGCTCCCTACACCCGAGAAGGGAAGCAAAGCAACCGATGAGCACGGTGAGACCAGCCAAGAGGAGGCCGCCCCCACGGGTTAGGACTCCAGTCAAGAGGAGGGTGAGTGAGGAAACCCTAAAGGACATGGAGGTCGTTAAGGGATTCGGCCCGATGATAAGAAGGGCCCGTGAAGGGTTGAACCTCACCCATGAGGAGCTCGGGAAGAGAATCGGCGAGAAGGTCTCAGTCTTGAAGAAGGTTGAGAGCGGTAAGATGATACCGGACTACAAGCTTGCGAGGAAGCTTGAACATGCGTTGAGGATCAAGTTGCTCACAACGGTTGAGGAGCCAGCTGTACCTGAGACCGTCTTATCAAGGTCATTGTCCGGTCTAACCCTGGGTGAGGTGGTCCAGTTAAGGGTTAAGAGGAGGAGGATGAGGGACGAGGGCGATCATAGTCCAGCGTAGACTCAGAAACGAGAGCTCCGACATGGATGAGCTCAGAAGCCTAGCCGAGGCTGCGGGTTATGAGGTTGTGGCGTCCATCGAGCAGGTTAGACACCAACATCCACGCTACCACATCGGCCGTGGAAAAGCTGAGGAGCTCGCCGAGTTAGTCTCGAAGTTGAAGGCTGAGAAGGTCATATTCGGGAATGAGCTGAAGGTCGTCCAGGTCTACAACCTGGCAAAGCTCACCGGCGTGGAGGTTATAGACCGCCTCCAGCTGATACTGGAGATATTCGCTAAGAGGGCGTCAACCAGGGAGGCGAAGCTTCAGATAGCCCTCGCAAGGTTGAAGTATGAGCTGGCCCACGCAAAGGAGAAGGTTAGGCTCGCTAGGATGGGTGAGCAACCCGGCTTCTTGGGGTTAGGTAAATACGAGGTCGATGTCTACTATGAGACCGTAAAAAGGCAGCTTAAGAGCATACAGAACAAGCTGAAGAGGATAAGGAGGACCAGGGAGCTCCACCGGGCTAGGAGGAGGAAGCTCGAACTCCCGTCGGTATCCCTAGCCGGATACACAAACAGCGGGAAGAGCACGCTCTTCAACAGGTTGGCCGAGGAGAACACACCCACGGATTCAACCCTGTTCACAACCCTATCGACAACGACGAGGGCCATAGACCTCTTCGGCGAGAAGGTCCTCCTAACGGACACAGTCGGCTTCATCGATAGATTACCCCTGACGCTCATAGAGGCCTTCCACTCAACCCTGGAGGAGACTATCTTCTCAGACTTAATACTCCTAGTCGTAGATGTGAGCGAGCCGATAGGCGACGTTGAACGTAAGGTTACATGCTGTTTAGATACTATCCAGCGGATCGGCGCCTCCGGCATCCCCGTCATAACGGTCCTGAACAAGATAGACCTGATCTCAAAGGATGAACTCAGTGAGAGGATGGATCGGCTGAAAGGTTTATCCCCAAACTTAACGCCGATCTCAGCCCTCTATGGGGTAAACCTCCAACACCTGATGGAGAGGATGGCCAGATACCTAACGAGGATGGTCAAGTCATCCTTCACACTCCCGATAAACGATGAATCCATGGCCATCCTTTCGTGGATATCCAGCCACGCGAAGATAGAGAGCATCCAATACTTAGAAGGCGGTATGGACGTCCAGTTTAGAGGGCCACCAAACTTTATGGATAAGGTTAGAAGCCGTATAGAAGAGCTCGGCGGGACGTTCAAAAGTGGGTGAGGATGGGGTCTGTAGGGTCTACATACTACGTCTAGGCCACAGGCCGAAGAGGGACAAGAGGGTCACCACACACCTGATGCTGGCAGCTAGGGCTCTCGGCGCCGGAGGAGTATTCTACACGGGTGAGAGGGATGGGAGGGTTGAGGAGAAGGTCAGAGATGTC
Source organism: Candidatus Bathyarchaeota archaeon (assembly GCA_003662645.1). Classification (GTDB taxonomy): domain Archaea; phylum Thermoproteota; class Bathyarchaeia; order Bathyarchaeales; family B26-1; genus B17-G17. Next base: position 640 of record QMYL01000011.1, on the reverse strand, counting down.
ACCAGAAGGTGGGGAGGAACATTCGAGGTTGAGTACGTCAAGGACTGGAGGAGGCTGATAAGCGAATGGAAGAGGGGAGGCGGCGAGGTTATACACCTGACGATGTACGGCCTCCCAATACAAAATGTGATCCAGAACATCAGGGAGTCGGGTAGAGATAAGCTCGTTATAGTTGGTGGAGCCAAGGTTCCGGGCGAGGTCTTCAAGCTGGCAGACTGGAACATTTCGGTTACAAACCAGCCCCACTCTGAGGTAAGCGCGTTAGCGATCTTCCTACACGAGCTCTTCCAAGGCAGGGAACTAACAAAGACCTTCGAGGACGCGGTGATCAGGGTAATCCCCCAAGCGAGAGGTAAGAGGGTCATACACCATGATAGAGCTGCGAGAGATGAACCCGTAATGGTTAAACCCGGATCCTCCCAATCCAACTGATTGAGCGAGAGGGCGGGGCTTCCAGCCGTTAACATCCGATCAGATTTGAGGGCGATACGCTACATTTAAGTTATGTTATCCCAATATTATTGTGAGGATTTGGTTTAGATTTCAGCGTTTAGATGGGATATCTGATGTCCTTGATAAGTAATGAGACCTTGTTTAAGGTGGCTGAGGTACTGGGTGGGAAAGAGGCGGTCCAGATAGT
>QMYL01000010.1 GCA_003662645.1 Candidatus Bathyarchaeota archaeon | reverse complement strand
TTTAGATTTTTTAGTATGAATGTTTTTCATTTTTAAATTTTGTCAATTAATTATTAGCCAAAAAATTTATATATCGTCTTGTATATAATTTATCATGATTGTTTATCTTAAGTTTACACCTTATCACACCCTCAAGGAGGTGATTGGTGGTGACGCTACTGGAGGAAGTGATGGGGAAGGAGAAGGAAATAATCCCGAGCGGGGATATTGAAGAGTCTGGAGAGGTTGGAGACTTAAAGGGTTCAATACCGAACATAAAGGATGAACTCACAAACGTCAAGGATGACCTCGTAACCTTCAAGTCGGTAATATCACACGAGATCGGAAACCTTAGGGTATCACTGGATGAACTGAGCATGAAGACCGAGATGAGACTGAAGAGGCTGACGGAGGAGTCCAACGAGAGGTTCGAGGGGCTAAGGGAGGATCTAACAGAGGCTCTTAAGAAGGCTGAGGGGAACAGGGAGCAACTTGAAGCCCTAAGGGACGAGTTCAATAAGACAAAGGAGGAAGTAAACAGCAAGATCGCTGAGGCTGAGAAGAGCATAAATGCGACCATAGATGCCCTAGAGGCCGAGCTTGAGAGGGCGAGAGAAGACCTCTCAACCAGGATAGCAGCGATCCAGAAGAAGTTGAATGCCGCCATCAAGGGGGTTAGAGGGAGCATTGACGCAGCCACGAGGATGATCGAGGATAACAGAGGCTCAATAAACTCCATCAGTGATGAGATAAACAAGATAAACGAGGAGTTAAAGGGCGTTAAGAGTGTAAGTGAGGGACTATCCTCAGCGATCAGCGGGATGAAGGGCAAGCTCAGCGAGCTGATAACGAGGATCGAGATGAACAGGAAGGCCGCCGAGTCATTAGAGGGCGACCTCAAGAGCACGGTGGAGGAGCTTTCAGGGAGGATCACAAGCATCATGGATGAGGTCAAAGAGAACAGGGAGTCCGTGGATTCCCTAAGGAGTAGCATCGAGGGCCTCAGCGGAGACGTAGAGAAGTTATCATCGAGGATCAGGGAGGCTGAGGAGAGACTGGGGTCCACCATATCGACTACTGAGAGGAATAGGGAGGAGATAGGCACCCTAAGGTCTGAGCTCGAGAAGACCACGAGAACCCTAAATGACGCCCTTAAGGAGGTTGAGGAGATCAGGGAGCTAACCGGTACACTGAGTGAGAACCTAAAGAGGAATGTTGAGGGTCTATCAAGACGGATTTCAACGGTACATGGAGACCTAACATCAACGATGGAGGCTACGAAGGGTAAGTTGGAGAGGGAGATCAGGGACCTGAACGGGAAGGTCTCAGACGTGCAAATGGACCTATCATCGGCGATAAACGAGGTTAACGAGCGGCTTGAGGCGATCTTGAACAGAATCAACGACCTCGAGGCTAGCCTAAGGAAGGTTGAGGTCGACGTCAAGAGCTTGGGTGAGAGGGGAGATAGGCGGTACAAGTGGACGGTTGAGGCTGTGAATGCGATAGTGAACAAGCCGTTCCTAAGGCGTCCGAGGATTCCTGAGCTGCCTGAATGAGAACTAACCACGGCTATACGCAGCAATTACAGCAATTACACCTCGACGATATTGAGGCATCTGCCTCCATAATCCAGCTCCCCCATTTTTGTGGGTTTCTTAAGAAGGTGGTGGGTTTGTTTTCAAGAATTTCTATTGGGCTAGGGGGGTGTTGGAGCAATGATGGACATCGCTGCCATGACGTACCTATTCATCTACGTGTTGACGGTGCTTCTGGCCTTCACGGAGACGGTCTCGCTCCCCGTAGCCGCCCTTATAGGTGCCTCCCTATCCATAATCTTCGGCGTACATTATGGGTTCTTCACCTACGGTGATGCCCTCAGCTTCATCGATATGAGGGTTATAGGCCTCCTAGTTGGTGTGATGATAATCTCCGAGGTAGCGGAGAGAAGTGGATTGTTCCGCGTCGTCGCCTTATATGCAATAAAGCTAGCTGGAGGAGACCCTGTTAAGCTGTTCTTCTCCTTCTGCTTCGCATCTGCGGCTATATCCCTATTCCTGAGTGATGTAACGGCTATAATGCTCATAGCAGCCGCGGCTGGTACGATGGCTCGAATCATGGATCACGATCCAACCCCATACTTCGTCTCAGCCGCGATCATGATAAACCTAGGTGGGACGAGCACCCTGATAGGCTCCGTCAGCAATATGCTCATAGGCTTATCCTCAGGGTTAAGCTTCATGGACTTCATAAATTATCTGGCTCTATGTGAGGCGTCGTTATGGATAATCACAACCGTAGTCCTGTATCTATTCTATAAATCCCAGCTCAGTGGTAGGAGGGCTCCCCAAACCTACGACTTCTGGGGCGATGTGAAGGATAAGAGGGCCATATATAAGGCTTCACTGATCATAGCGCTCTTCATCCTCCTCCTCTCACTCTCCGACCACTGGGACATCGGCCCTGAGGCTATAGCTCTCGGATGCGCCATACTGGCCCTAGCCACGAGCGATATGGATACCGGTGAGGTCTTCAGGAGGGTTGATTGGGAGACCATATTCACGATGGTCGGCTTCTTCATAATAGTCGGCGGAATAGAGAGGACGGGACTACTCAGCTTAATCTCCCAGAGGATGTTAGAATTATCCCAGGGTAATTCACTTAAGGCTGCGATATTGGTCTTATGGTCGAGCGGCTTGATTAGCGCTGTTGTGAGTAATATAGCCGTCGCCCTAACCTTCACCCCGGTTATCGAGGGGTTGAACGGCCTCAACTTGACAGCCCTATGGTCCGCCCTAGTCTTCGGCACAAACCTTGGGGGAGCCGCAACCCCATTCAGTGGCGCCGTCTGTATATTGTGCCTCGGCGCCTTGAAGCGTGAAGGTATAAACCTCGGCTTCACCGAGTTCACGAAGATAGGTGTATTGACAACGCTGGTCCAGTTGGGCTTCTCAACGATCTACCTAACCTTTAGGTTTGGGTTGTGGGGTTAGAGGATATGACGAAGATACTGGATCGTATACTCGAGAAGAAGGAGAAGAGGAGGTCGATGCGCCGCTACGAGGAGAGTAGAGAGGACTTTGAGAGGATAATCGGGAAGCCGACGATAAAGATAAACGTCAAGATACCTGAGGGATACGAGGACCAGAAGAAGGAGTTCCTAGAGCTTGAACAGGAGGAGGCCTTCCTGAAGGACGTAAGTAAGAGCCTACTCAGGATCGTAAAGAAACACCTAAAGAAGAAGAGGGAGCCAAACCGTAACACACACAACACAAACAGAAATGCAAGTAACAAGTGAGGACGGAACTAAACCCCCAACAGCCACATCAAAACGTTTATCTGAAATGAACCTTCTAAATACATTAATCCCGCCGGAACCTCCCACCGGGAGGCCCACGTAGACGGACCCAACCGAGATAGGCGAAGCCTCAATCGGTGAGGGAGGGTCTACCCAGGCGTGGGACACGGCGGGCGTGGGCGCGTAAAATCCACGTGTGAGAGAGCTTAGCTGAGGAGAACGTGCCCGTTCGTCGATGAGGCTAAGTGTTAGTCACGTGGAACACAGCGCCCACGATAAAACCTGTTAGATTGTGTCTGTACCCGTTATCCTCAGGATGTAGGGGAAGAAATCCGTTATCTTCTTCGGCTTGAAGAATTCAAGGTTCTTATTTATGCTGTAGAAACCGTATAGGCTATGATCCCCCGTGACTCCGTCACCTGAAGGAGTCATCCCGTGGTCTGATACTATTAGGAAGAGGGTTTCATCTGGAACCTTACCCTTCAATCTTTGAGCTAGGTCATCTAATATTTGGTAGACCCTCCTCAACTTTTGGGGTCGTTTGATGAGGTGGAGGTGTCCCATCAAGTCTGCTATATCGAACCATGCCATGAACAGTTTCCATTCGTCACCTATCTTCTCGAAGACTTGTGAGACTCTCCTCTTGTGGATCTCCCATATCTTCTTCTCGTACTCCCTCACCCCCTTCTCTAAGGCCTTGCTCAGCTCGTAGTGGTATTCTGTGGGCTCGTTATAGGTTGGCACATTCACCGCTATCGATGGCTTGACCAGGTCGAAGATCGTCGTCCCTCCGGTGTCCCTTTTATCTACCACCCTCGGCTTTAACCCCAATCTCCAGAAGAGTTTCCTCTTATTCTTTATCCATACAAGTGGGGGCTTCATCCTTATCCAGTCTAAGAAGCTTCCATACGTCCACCAGCTGTCCACCCCATGCTCGGCTGGGGGTTTACCGGTTATGAAGCTGTACCACGCCGATGGCGTGTGGGGCTTCCCATAGGTTGGGGATATTGGGGCTTCATACCTCCCGTACTCTACCTGTTTCAGGCCTTCCAGGTTCCATCTCTCAACAAGGTCAAGTTCTAGGCCGTCTAGGAGTAGGGCAAAGACCCTCATGGGAGACCCTCTCATCAGAATCGGAGGGTTGATTTTATAAGAGTTCTCTATAGTTTTCCGCGACCTTCCTGAAGGCCTCTATGAACTGTTCTATGAGTCCCCTTTCAGGCTCTATGTAGGCTGGTAGTGTTATTACCCTCTCAGCTAGGCTCTCGGTTATCGGGAAGTCTCCTTTCTTGTAGGGTTTGAATGGTGGTAGCCCCATAAATCCGTGTTGTGTGTCGAGTGGCCCCCTCCCGTGCCCCCAGAGGTCGAACCCCCTACGGTAGATCATCCTCAGATGTTCACCTGGATGTCCTGAGGCCCATACGTGCCCCCTCACCGGGACCCCCTCAGCCTTCAACGCCTCCTTAAACCTCTCCGGTGGGAGTCCACCGAGCTCCTCGGGGTGGTATATAACCTCCCAACCTCCATACAGGCCGTGCCACCTCGCTTTTGGGTATGTGTGGACGGGTTCGATGCCAGGTATATCCCTCAAACCCTTGAAGAGCCTCTCCCGGTTCTCTATGGCCCTCTCAATCCGGTATGGTAGGTTTCTAAGTGAGATTAAGGCTATAGCTAGGGCCAGCGGGTATGCCCTATACTTCAACCCTAAGACCTCGGCGTCAAGGCCTCTATAGGCCGGGTTTGTGATCTCCTCCGTGATCCCCCTCCTATGTAAGTGGCAGTAGATTAGGGCCCTCTCATATAGCTCCCTATTATTCGTACATACGACCCCGCCTTCCCCTCCGGCGACTGGTTTCCCACCTGGGCTTACACCTTGTAGGCTGAAGCATGCTATGTCCCCTACGTTCCCTATCTTCTTCCCGTCCCATTCGCAACCTGCTGCGTGTGCTGCATCCTCGACTATCGTTATACCGTGCCTCCGGCCGATATCCATGAGCGCGTCCATATCGCATACCTTACCGCACATATGCACCGGGTTTATCGCTCTAGTTCTGTGCGTTATTCTCCCCTCAACGTCTTCTGGATCCATTAGGAGGGTCTTTGGATCCATCTCGCAGAATACTGGTCGAGCTCCCATATGTAGAGCCCCCGAGTAGCTGCCTATATACCCAGCTGCCGGGGTTATGACCTCATCTCCTGGGCCGACCCCGGCCGCGTAGTATGCGCTCTCTAGGGCTGTTGAGCCGTGGTCTACGGTTAGGCAGTACTCGCATCCTATATATTCCTTAAATTCGTCTTCAAACTCCTTTGAGATTCCGTAGCCGGCTCCCGTTATCTCCCCCCTCTCGATCAGTTCGCATACAAGCCTCTTCTCCTCCTCTATTGGGCGCTTCCACAACTCCTTCGTGTTAACGGTTACGGCCGGTTTCCCTCCTAGAATTGCGAGTTTGCTACCCATCTCATCTCCCTTCCACGGTAGGGGTAGGGTCCCTTTCGATATTTTACCTTTTCCTTTAATGAACGTCGAGTTTTCACCAGTGGTTGTAGCGCACGTTCTCCTATAGCGGTTTACGGTTTGAGACCGGACCCTTCCTCCTCCTATCTGAACCTGATCGGGTAAGTTCCATACCTTCTTCCAACCTCGACCATGGTTAGGCAGTTCTCCAGTTTGGTGTTTGTGTACCATGAGTTGCTTGAGGATAGTATGTGTCCTCCTCCCGGTGAGGCCCTCCTTATGCACTCTTTCGTCTCCTCCTTGATCGCTTCCCTACTCATCAGCGCCAGGTTGTCGACTGAGACGTTGCCCATCAAGACGAGCCTCTCGCCGTACTTCTCCTTAACCATGCCTATATCAACCCCAGCTGATGGGTCTAGGGAGTGTATCCCATCGACTATATCAACCAGGTATTCCAGCAGAGGTGTGATGTTGCCGTCTGTATGCTTGATGAACTTCAAACCCCTCTTGTGGGCTGCATCTACTTGTATCTTCAAGTGTGGGAAGACGACCTCCCTAAAGAACCTTATGGGAACCATGGGTCCCCTCTTCTCACACCAGTCTCCCCCGCTTATTATGAGCTCGGCGCCGGTTTCGGCTATCAATTTTATGAGTTCAACGTTGTACCTCGTTATCTTTGAGAAGGCTTCCTTGATGAAGCTTGGCCTCCTATACATCCACTCAACGAACTTTACCGGTGTGAATATCTCCCATAATAGGGCGAAGGGGTCCCTTATCCTAGCCGCTAAGACCATCTCCTCCTTGATGAGCTTCTCCATGTACCTTAGGCTCTCCATCCTCCCGGGGGCGTTTGGGTCTGGTATGCCGAATTCCTCCCATTCCTCCGGCGTCTTGAATATCGTCTTCGCTCCCGGTATCCACTTCCTACATTTCGGGTCGTTGTATAGTACTCTACCCCACTCGTCTATTATTGTTCCGTCCGGGTTTGTCTTCGGTCTCCAGCCTTCCGGCGTTGATACGTTGCCGAGTATCATGTCGAAGCCGAGCTTTCTATAGCATTCAACCATCAGCTCGATCAGTTGGTTCTCCTTCCCCCTCTCCTCTAGGGTTAGGGTTGAGACCACAACGTTCCCGTCGTATCTCCTCCCCGTTATCGTCTCCATGTGGGGTAGGTCTATGCCGAGCTCGGTTATCGGAACCCTGTCGGGTTCGGTATGCTCGAATGCCCTCCAAAACCTCTCCCTGCTGTTCATTCCGTACCCTCCTTTATGAGCGTCTTCGCGACCTTGACGGCTTCTACGGCGTCGCTTCCATAGGCGTCTGCCCCTATCTCAGCCGCGAACTCCCTTGTCACCGGTCTGCCGCCAACCATTATCTTTACCGCATCTCGGAGTCCGCTCTTTCTTATCTCCTCTATGGTGTTCCTCATCTCTTCTAGGGCTACGGTTAGGAGGCATGACATGGCCACTATGTCAGGCTTCTCGTTCTTTATAGCTTCTATGAACCTTTCTGGTGGTACGTCTATCCCCAGGTCTATCACCTTGAAGCCCGCTGATGAGAGCATCATCGAGACTATATTCTTGCCTATATCGTGTAGGTCGCCCCTCACGGTTCCGATCACAACCTTCCCAACCGGCTTGGCGGATGTCCTCGTAAGGTGGGGTCTCAACATTTCCGATATCTCACTCGATATTATACCAGCCATTATCAGCTCCGAGAGGAAGTACTCACCCCTCTCATACCTCTCACCGACGAGCTCCAGCCCCCTACTGACAGCATCTATAATATCGACGGGTGACGTTCCAACCCTCAATAAATCTGAGACAACACTCCTAACCCTATCCACATCACTAAGATCTGAGAGTAGACGCTCAAGCTCCCCAAGGAGGCTCTCCCTATCACCCTCCTCCATGACTCCACCCTCCATCACCCTAAGTAACCTCCGAGATAAAACATTTACCACACAAACCAACCTGCAAGAAGATCGAGAACATAAAACTTTTAATAGATAACGGGAAACCTCATTAAAGTGGGGTGGATTAATCAGACCAGATGGGGTCGTCGGCTAGCTTGGTCTAGGCTCCGAGACTTGGGCTCTCGGGACCCCGGTTCAAATCCGGGCGACCCCACCACTCTTCAACCTCTCTTTTGGCCCCAAAAGAAATTTTTTATTGGAACCCAAATCAGAGAGGGAGGGGCCTCCCTCGGCAATGAGCCTGTAAACGGCTTCACCTACAATTAAATAGAGCAAGTCATAATCCTTGATCGTGGTCGATATGGAGCTCCCAAACGTGTGGGGTGGTGGTCAGCTCTTCGCCTATTCTGGGGTTGAGGGGGAGACCGATTGGTACCACCCCTTCGTGGCCAAGACTCTACCCGACAAGCTTGGACTCTCGTTCTTCACTGAGGCTGAGAGGAGGCTCTGGATAACCATCAACCTAGATGGGGTTGTGAAGGAGTCGCTGCCGGGGAGGGGTGAGACGGCCTTCAAGGAGTTTAAACCGGAAGTGGTCTCCTCAGACCTGATAGATGCGGCCGTCATACCGGAGGATGGCTACCCAGAGGTGAGGGTCACATACCTATTCCTAAACAAGGATGTGATCATCGGCAGGGTGGTGTGGGAGGGAGAACCAACCCTAGAGGTTGAGCCAAAGACGACGATCAGGAATGGAGAGGAAGAGCGTAGGGATGGCGCAACCCTCCAGCGGAATGAAGAAGAGAACACGGCATTGGTGGTATCGGGTGGGGATGGACTGCTAAATTTCGCCTACTCCTTCGACCCAACGGATGTAGACGATGCATACGCCAAGGCCCTATCAGCCCTAAAGGAGGATATAGACGAGGTATACGAGAGGAAGGTTGGGTTCTTCAAGGGGTTGCCGAGGCCTGAAGCTGGGTTCCCAAACACCCTCCTCGAGAGGACATACTACAAAGCCTTCTCGGTTTTGAAGGTTAACGTCGAATCACCGGTTGGCAGAATACCATACCACTGGACTACCCCAGATAGGTTCCCGCACCGTTACATGTGGCTCTGGGACAGCGCCTTCCAAGCCCAAGCGTACAAGTATATATCCCCAAGGCTCGGCGAGGAGGCTATAATGGCCGTGCTCTCAACCCAGAGAGAGGACGGCTTCATATCTCACAGGATGGGACCCGGAGAGAAGGATACGACCAGGTTTACACAGCCACCAATACTCGCCTGGGCCACATGGGACATCTACAGATACACACGGAACAAAAGCTTCCTTGAGTACTGCTACCCAAGGTTGAAGGGTTACATCCTATGGGACCTGAGGAATAGGAACTACAACAAGAGGGGTCTATTAGCCTGGATGAAGGTTGAGGAGGCCCACCCGATCTCGGGGAGCAGGGGAGGCGAATCCGGAATGGACAACTCACCGAGGTTCGACGGACCCGGGAATGACGACGCCGTAGACTTCAACTCCTTCATAGCCAACGACCTCGAATACCTAGCGAAGATAGCCGAGGAGACGGGATATACAGAAGAGGCGGAGTTGTGGGCCTCGAAGAGAAGGGAGCTCATCAGGCTTATAAACAAGTACCTCTGGGACGATGAGGACCACTTCTACTACGACCTGAACAGCGAGGGTGAGTTCGTCAAGGTCAAGACAGCCGCCTCCTTCACAACACTATTCGCAGGTGTAGCCAGAAAGGAGCAGGCCGAGGAGCTCATCAAACACCTAACAAACCCTGAGGAGTTCTGGACCCCATTCCCGGTTGCAACTGTATCGAGGGATGAACCAACCTTCTCGAAGGATATGTGGAGGGGCCCGGTCTGGATAAACTACAACTACCTAACCATAGAGGGACTTGAGAGGTATGGGTACCACGATATAGCGAGGGAGCTCGCCGCGAAGACGCTGGACTGGATGGCATACTGGTACGAGAAGACAGGGGTGATATGGGAATACTACGACTGGGAGGGGAAGGTAAACCCAAGGGATCTACCCCGTAAGGGAGGGGTTGGAGAGAAGGGTGGATTGGGCTTCGGGGTGATAGGCGACTACAACTGGTCCGCAGCGGTATACATCATACTAACCCTCAAATATAACCGGCAATAACCAACCGCAAACAGACAGCACTAAACTAAGCTTAAGCTATATACGACTGATTCGACCTCTCGAAGTCCTTAACCAACTCAAGCTCGGGGTCCACAGGGGCTCCAAAACGTGCCTCTGAAGGTGAAACCCTGGGAAGAGGAGGGTTCAACGCCATACGGACAGCTGGGTGGTCAGGTCCGAAGAGCTCCACCGATATCTCGTATACGAGCCTCCTAACCTTCCCTTCATCGACGTAACCCAGAGAGTGTAGGTATTCATGGAGTAGTATGGTGAATAGGAAGGAGTTCACCTCGGTTATAGACCTAGCCGACCTAGATACAAGCTCCAAGACCCTCCTATTCAAGACTATGACGTTCGAGCCCAGCGGGTAGAAGGCACCAACATTTAAGGGGAGGTTCCCAAGGTACAGCATCAACCCGGCCCTCTCCCTACCGAGGGTCTCCCTGACAGCCCTCTTCACAAGGTCGAATATGTCGCCGTAGTCCCTACACTCGTCTAGGAGCCTCCCATAATCCATTTAGACGGCACATCCATGATAGATGATTATAACGCGATTATATAAACCTAGGCCGCATTAAAATCGGCTACTCCCCCGATCTCGTCACGCCTCTCCCCACAACGCCGATCGGAAGGACCTCCCTACCGTAGACCTCGTTAAGTATCTCAGCTATCGCCAGGTAGACGGCGCTTGAGCCGCAGAATATACCCTCATAGCCGCCAACGATCTTCACCATGGCCGAACCGGTTAGGTCACCGAGGGCTAGGATGAAGAAGAGCGCCGTTAGGCTTATGAAGACCGCCTGTAGGGCCCTATTCATCTTGAAGGTTGCTATGGTTAGGAGGGCCGTGAAGACCCCCCACACCATCAGGTAAGCAGCCATCGAGGTCGGTGAAGCGGCCTCTGAGAGGCCCAAGGTTGGGAGGAAGTTGGCAGCCACGAAGGAGAA
>QMYL01000009.1 GCA_003662645.1 Candidatus Bathyarchaeota archaeon | reverse complement strand
TAGCATCAAGAGTCATCTTCATCTTCGGTGCTGTAACAACAGCAATACTTCGATCAAAAGGCAGAACTGGAGCGGCCCAACCCTCAGAGCTATAAACCCATCCCCCAATTCTCTATTAGAACCTGAGATGGTGAAGGCTTTGATTATAGGGGTAGATGCGGGCGGGAGCATGACTAAGGCCGTAGCCCTAGAGGACTCCAAGATTTTGGGTACAGCCTCAACCCAAACGGTTGAACCTAAAAAATCGGCTGAGGAAGCCATAAAGCTGGTGGTGTCTACGGTAGGTCTGCATCTCAGGGATGTAGAGAAAGTAGCGGTCTCGGGTGGGGGTTCGAGGAGGATCGACAGCCCACTGCTCGGATTGCCCACGGTTATGGTTGACGAGATCACAGCGATAGGGTTTGGCGGGGTCTACCTCACGAAGAAGGAGAGGGCCTTAATAGTCAGTGTTGGAACCGGTACAGCGATGGTTGTGGTCTACGATGGCGGGCGGAGTATAAGACACATAGGCGGAACCGGGGTTGGTGGTGGAACGATCCTTGGGTTAGCAAAGCGTATGCTCGGTGTTGTAGACTTCAAGACCCTGGAGGACATGGCATCGAGGGGCGACGCTGAAAAGGTGGACCTAACGGTTAGAGATATAGCCGGCGGGCCTGTCGGGATTATACCAGCCGAGGCAACAGCCTCAAACTTCGGGAGGCTGACTGGCGAGGAGGAACCAAACGATATAGCGGCCGCCATCTTCAATATGGTATCACAAGTGGTCGGCGTCTTAGCCGCCATGGCTGCAAGGGCCTACAACCTTCGGGAGGATGTCGTATTCGTTGGCAAGCCTGTGCAGAGCAGGATAATAGCCGAGAACCTACGCAGGGTGGCGGAACTATTCAATATCGGGATAACCATACCGGAAGATGGGGAGTACTGCACAGCGTTAGGAGCCGCGGGATATGTGGCTCGCCGTTCTACGCAATAGAACTTCTATTTGTCTAGTTCCTTATCTGGGTTTAACGTTGGTTTTGGGATGTTGGGGTGTTTAGATGTCCAAGTTCATAAAAGACCGATGATCAACGTAGTCGACAAGAGGGCTGGATACTAGACCTTCAACCCAACGATCAGCCAAATCGTTATGCAAAGGTATTTAAGGGGCATGCCTCATATAAGGGTCAATACTCTGAAAGGGTCTTGTCCATTTTGGGTAAGAAGAAGATAATCAGCGAGGAAGAGTTCTCGAATATGGTGCTGCCGGAAGCCACGGATGTCCTCGGGGTCGCTGAGAGGCTCCTAGGATTCGATAGGGTTCTGGTTAGGTGCCAAGACGGCTACACCAGGCTGTGTAGGATTCGCGGTAAAATGAAGCGTAGGGCTTGGATAAGGCGTGGCGACATAGTCCTAGTCTCGCCGTGGGACTTCCAGTTCGAGGAGAGAGGAGATATAATCTGGCGGTACAAGAGGAACCAGATCGGGTGGTTAAGGGAGAAGGGCTACCTAAAAATTTAATGATCAGGAGAATGTGCAGAGAACGGGTTATGGAAGAAGGGCATGGAAGGGAAGGGGGAGGTTTCCGGGCGGCAGATACTCACGCAAAGATGAGAGGGTCCTAGATTACCTATCCAAGATAACCATAAAATACCGGATGGAGCCGAGCGAGTTATTCAGGTGCATAGCGGAGGCCTCAAAGACCGGGGACTCAAGGTGCGGACGGATAAAAATAGAGTGCAGAGCCAAAATGGAGGGATCGGCCGTCTTCCTCTTCACAACCAACGGGAAGGTTTTAGCTCAATTCCCAATACCAAACGAGCTGACACGAGAAGACAGCGTATACGAGGATTACGTTAGAGCCGTATCCATCGAGGCCATGAAGGCTGAGAGACTCAAAGCTAAGAATCCAGAGATTAAAGACTTGAGAGCCGGCATGAAGAGGATAAACCTGAGGGCTAGGGTTATGGAGATTTCGAAGCCTAGAATGGTCTACACAAGGTTTGGAACTGAGGCCTTCATATCGAACGCGCTCATAGCAGACAAGACCGGGACGATAAGGGTGAGCCTATGGAATAGGCAGATAAGCATGATCTCAAAGGGCGACATAATCATCATAAGAAACGGGAAGGTGGCGAGGTTCAAGGGGGAGAGGCAGCTGAGGATAGGGAGGAACGGTACGATAAACGTGGTGAAGAAGGCGCTCAACAATGGGTGAGGTTAGGGGTTTATCTTCCTCACCATTATGTATGCATCCTCACCGTCGGCGTAGTATCTGCGTATGGTCCCCTTGATCTCGAAACCCAACTTCTTATAGAGGTTTATCGCGGGCGTGTTGCTGACCCTAACTTCCAGGTAGCACTCACTCGCCCTGTAGAGGGTCATAGCCCTGAGAGCCCTAGAGACCAGGGCGTAGCCTATACCCCTATTCCTATATTCAGGTAGGACAGCTATTGAGATTATATGCCCCCTCTTAGAGAAACTTAGGGATCTGAGGCTCGGCATCCCGGTCTCTATCCTACACATTACGTACCCGACTACGTCGCCATCCTCCTCAGCGACTATGAAGGTCTCAGGGTACTTCTTGAATATGTCCATGAAGAAGAAGCTAGGGTAGTTCTCCGGCAGACACGTCCGGTTTATGTAGATCACCCTATCAAGGTCGGAGGGCTGGAACTGCCTCAGTCTGAACGGCGACCTCAACCCTAGACACCGTCCCAAGAAATTCAGTGGGGGATGGTTAATAAATCTTCCACACTGAACCTTATGGAGCCTACCAAATTAAGGTTAATAGGGAGGTCGAACCTTATTCAACACCAACGGTTAAAGGGATGAATGAAGCGGATGCTCAAGAAGATAAGGGTTACACCGTTAGCCTTCGAGAGCTTGGGCGTCAGGTCGATGTGCACCTACGTAGAGACGCCGGATGTTAGGATACTCCTCGACGCAGGGGTCTCATTGGGTCCAAGGAGGTTCGGCCTGCCACCCCACCCAAGGGAGTATCAAGCCCTCAGAAGCTGCCGTGAAAGGATACTCAACTACGCCGAAAAGGCCGATGTCATAACTGTGAGCCACTACCACTTCGACCACCACACACCATCCTACACAGACTGGGCGTACAACTGGTCGTCGGCCGAGATAGCTGAGAAGATCTACAGAGGGAAGATACTCTTCATAAAGAGCTACCGGTCCATGGTCAACTTCAGCCAGAGGAGGAGGGGATGGATGTTCCTCCAGACAGGGGGCAGCCACGCTGAGAGGATAGAGGTGGCTGACAACAGGAGCTTCAGATTCGGAGACACGAAGATAAGCTTCTCTGAGCCTGTCTTCCATGGGTCGGAGAACTCGCCTTTAGGGTGGGTGATAATGGCGACGATAACGCATAATGGAGAGAGGTTACTCTTCGCACCTGATGTTCAGGGCCCCATATCGAATAGAACCCTACAGATAATATTGTCCGAGCGGCCAAACCTGCTGATCCTCGGAGGACCACCGATCTACCTAGCCGATTACAGAGTGAAGAGCGAGAACATCCAGTCAGCTATGAGGAACATCCGCAAGATCGCGGAGGAGATCCCAACGACGATACTTGACCACCACCTGCTCAGGGATGAAGGGTGGCGGAGGCTGGTCGAACCGGCATACGAAACGGCGAGCCGGATTGGGCATAAGATCCTAACAGCGGCTGATTTCATAGGAGAGGAGAATAGACTCCTAGAAGCGAGGAGGAGCCGGCTATACGAGGAAGAACCACCAAGTAGGGAGTTCATGAAATGGGCAAGGCAGCACCCGCGGAGGAGAAAGACCGTTAAACCACCAATCTAAGCGTGGAGGCTAAAAGTTTGGCTCGTGGCGTCGAGGCTGAGAGGATAGGGTCAACTATTAGGTGAGGCCGTACTAGAACCCCAGATGATGCGGAGCCCATAGAGGCTGTGGGGTTTAGGCTCCTAACCGAGAGAGTCAAGTTACCGATGAGGAATGAAAAATGTATAATCATAATATATAAAAAGGAGGGGGATTTCGGAATTCTAGCCTAGGCCTCCCTACGAATTAGCATCTCAGCCCCTTCGATGAGGCCATAAGGCGCGAACTGGTAGGAGTCAACCCAGTTCTCCTCATCAACGAAGCTGTGGGGGCCGACCCATGTCAGGTCTCCAAGTTTGTGGTGGAGCGGGCCGAAGGTGTTTCTGAGTGAGCTCACAACCTCTATGGCTATGGCGTTCTCCCCATCCTTTATGAATTCGGTTATATCCGCCTCTAGGGGCTCCCAACAGATCGGTACTGGGTCGCCGTCGTTCACGTGGATGAGGAATAGGCTCCCCCTAGCCTTAGGTAGGCGTATTAAGACGCGTTCTCCCGGCTTCCTCTCTAAGGTGACCTTCGTCTTGTATAGGATGCTCCCGGCGTAGAATGGGTAGCCCTGCTCAACCCAGCTCCCGTTTCTCAGGGTCTTCGGTTCCTCTGTGATGGCGTACTCGGTCTCGGAGAGCTTTTTTACCCCGAAGTCTCCGATGAGGTATAGATCCTCAACCGGGGTGTCGATGCCTCCGTATCGGCAGGATAACTCGATCACGTTCTCCCCAACCCTAACATGGTCTGAGATGTCGACCTTCCTGAACTGCTTATCCCAGTGCCAGTCTTCAACATCGGTTGGGACCGGCTCACCGTTCACCTTGAGGCTCCACTTCTCACCCCTCTCTATGACGAGGTATATTCTCTTCCCCTCAACCTCCGACTTGAATGTCGTCTTGATGTGGAGGTTGAAGGTCCGGGTCGGTTTTATCCCCCTTTTTATCAGGACCCAGGGTTGTATCCCCGTATACGGTTCTAGACCTGCCTCCTTCCAGACCTCTCTCCTGACCTTCCACACCGGCATCCTATCGCTCCACTCACCTCCATCTATCGAGTATTGACAAGTATCTAAGGTCATCGAGTTTGGATGCAACCTCTCGAAGTTCCAGACGTCTGGTAGCTTGACCACCCTCTCCTCAACCCTCTTCATCCCCACCTTTGATATATGCGGCTCCTTAGATGTATCTAGGACGAATACGTGGCTTCCAGCTGGGTGGAACCTAACCTTGAGGATGGTCTTCCCACCTTCAACCTTAACCGGGATCTTACTGATTGAGCCTTCGAGTAGGTTCCACTCTGTAACCTCCCCGACGCCGCGCAGAGTTATCTTGGCATCGTAGGTCTCGGTTCTGCTCTTGTTTGATAGGAAGTATATGTGCTTAACTCCATCGATGCGGTGGTGGACGTATATATCCTCGATCTCCCTCCCAGAATCGTCCTTGACGCTCACCCAGCGGGTCAATAGCCTATTGAGCGCCCCTTCAAGGGCATCCCTATCGGCCTCGATGCGGACTACTCCAGGATGCTTTAGGAGGTTGCTCCACTCCTCCTCGGCGGGTTTGCCATCTATCATGGTTGGGGTCTCACCGATGAAGATCACCCTCCCACCGCCATCCAAGAACTCCGATAGGAGCTTATACGTCTCGCCCGACCACGTTAAGGATGGTGGCACGATCACGAGGCTGTAGGAGGCCTTATTGACCATGAACCTACCTCCCTCAACCCTACCATGGCGGGCTATTATCATCTCGTCTCCAAGGTCAAAGCCCCAATGCAACGCGAGAAGGTCGGTTAAGACCTTAACCAATGCGTCGTTATACCTCCAAGGCTTAGATGAACGATCTCCTATCCTCCTCGGGGAGTAGGTCGCCCACGCGCTCCCTATCGAGTGGAGGAGTAGGATATCCGCCTGGAAATTACCCTGGGAGCAGACGTAACACGCCCTAGCGAAGTAGTCGTTTATCAGCTTATAGTACGGCCAGTAAGGCTGGTGGTAGCTGAAGGTTGGGGGGTAATCCCTCTTCGCGTCACCCTTCATCGTGTATAGTGTTAGGTGTGGGCAGAGGAAGGTTATACCCAAGGCGAAGTGGAAGTCGGCTATCCACTTCTGATCCTCGAAGGTCATGCTGTGGCCGCTGCAGCCGAAGATCTCGCATAGTATCCGCTTCCTCCCAAACTGGTGCGCCACGCTGGAGCACTGGATTAGGGTTAACGGGTTCTCTATATTCCTACCCAGATGGTCTATCCCGGGAACATGCATGTACTCGTAGTGGGGCATAGCCGCACCTATCCGTTGTATCTGTATAACAAAGTTGTCCTCGCATAGGTAGTGCCCGGTCATCTTGAGCCCGAGACGCTCACACCTCTCGCTGTAGGGTATGGTCCAAGCTTCTATGAACCTCTTCGTGACGGTCCTCCAGAAGTCGTAGCGGACCTTACTCGAGCCTTCACCATCATAGTAGAGGAGTGGGGCCTTATCCAACAGGTCGTAGCCGTTCTCCCTCTTGAAGTAGTCCGCCATCTCACCCGTCCACGGGATGTTCGTTGCCGCGGTCCTCCAGTGTGCGTAGTTCGGCTCATCGGTGAAGATGCCGGGCATGAACTCTCCAAAGCTATCCCTGAACTCCTCAGCATAAGCGTCTATGGTAACCTTGAGGAACTCCTCAGTTACCCGCGGGTTTAAGAGGTCAACGTAACTCTCCCCATTGAACCAATTACTGCAACCGGCAACCTGAAACTTGAAGGCGTACAGTCTACCCAGCCCCTCAACATCCTCAGGCTTCCTTATGCGCTTGAAGCTCTCAATCTCGTTGGATTCCGTGAACTTGACTTCGTATACGCCTAGGACTGATGGATCCTTAAGGCTCTCCGCGACCTCTTTTGGCTCTATCTCCTCGAGTAGGGCGAACCTGGACCTGTACTCCTCGTTTTTGGCTGGGACTATCCCACCCGCGAACCCGCTCGGCCACTTATCCTCGTCGTACAGCCATGACTCGAGGTCGTTTCTCTTCCCCTCCTCCAGGCATGCCCTTACGCATCTCATCCACTCCTTGGAAAGGTATATGGTTGCCAGTCCAACCCTTGAGTGCATGAAGTATCCGCCGTAACCCTTATCCTTGAACTCCCTGACCTGCCACCTCAGCTCTTCCTCGTCTAGGAGGTTGTTCCACGACCAGAAGGGTGAGGGCCTATAGGTCTTGCCTGGGTTCTTAAAATCCTCCGGGTTCATACATCACCCTTCCATAATTCCTTAGAAGGCATCATAACCCCCCTTATAGATCATGGTTTTATAACGTTTTCTCCAAGCATGATCAAGTCTGGCTTCGATCCATACCCTACGGATGACCATCAACCTCTGATGTGAAGCCTCATATCCCCCAGTGAGGCTGATGGCAGGGTTAGGTCGAGCATCGTCTTCAGGCCGGGCGACGCCTTCAACACCTTGGGTATGGAGTTGATTATCATGGCTACGGTTCCTAGGTCTCCATGGATGCAGGGGGTTATCCTCTCATTCACATCCGGGACTCCACGTATCGTTATCGCGTCATACTCATCAGCGCCCAGGTAGGCTTTGAAGTCCAGGGTTATAACCTTCTCACCATCTATTATGCCGTAGGCGCGCTGTCTAAGGCCGGCTACATCACCCGGTTTAACCTCGACGGCCTCTGTCTTCACATATCCCTCAGCCCTCACAGGCTCGGCCTCTATAACCCTTATCTCATCTAACCTCAACCCTAGGGCTTCAGCTATCATAGCCACCGACTGCTTCAACCCTACATGCCCTGTTATCAGGCCCGTCTTCATCTTAGCCTTGAACTCCTCGACTTTTAGGCCTGCTCCTATCTTCTTCTGGAATGGGACTCTGCGTTTTGAGGCGTCTATGGCTCTCTCAACCCTTATGCTCTCAACCTCCTGGCAGACCGATGTCAAGACTATGACTAATGTATCCATCAGGAAGCCCGGGTTTATCCCTGTCCCTAGAACCGTGACCCCATACTCCCTTGCTAAGCTGTCAAGTTTATCAGCGAGCTTCAGGTCTGTTATGTAGGGGTAGGTCAACTCCTCACATGTTGAGACCACATTGACTCCATGCTTGATCATCGTCGATATCTGGGGGTATACGTCCTTGAGGAAGGATGAGGTTGCGTGGATCGCTACATCGGCCTTGGACCTGGATAAAACCCCATCCGGGTCGTCTGAGACCGTTATTCCCATATGGCTCTCAAGTCCTAACACCTCTCCCAAGTCCCTCCCAACCTTATCCTCCGCGATATCTATGGCTCCAACTATCTTGATGCCTTCCCTCTTGAGGAGGGCTTTCGCTATGCTGCCACCCATAGCTCCAACACCGTAGAGGACCACCCTGATCGGTGGCTCTTCTATGGCTTCACCAATCCTTTTGAGTCTCATACGTTTAAGCAGCCTCCCACCCTCATACTTTGGTAATATTACGGTTTTATAATATCCGAAACCTTTAAGCTTTTTAACTGGCGGTGTACTCGCGTAAGGGATGGTTGAGGTGGCATCTATTGGGGAGAGAGCATCCAATCGTTATCTGCGGGAAGGATGAAGCCCTAAGTAGACTTCCAGAGTTGGCCTCCACAGCTGGATTCAAGCTCGATAGGTGTGGACTCATCCTCATTAAACCGAACGTTTGCGGTCTGTATCACCCATCCCTGAACCTCCTCCAGGGCTTGCTGGAGTATTTGGAGCCCCGGGCCGATAGGGTGATAATCGGCGAGACGAGGAGCGCGTTGCATAACCCGGAGGAACAGTTTGAGAGGCTCGGTATAAGGAAGCTTGTAGGGAGGTTCGGTGGGAGGGTTGAAGCCTTGGATCTATCAGCCGATAGGAGGGTTAGGGTTGACGTCCCGAATCCGCATGCCCTGAGGGAGCTGGAGCTTCCGGAGACCTTGATCGAGGCTGACGTACTAATCAATGTCCCGAAGGTCGGGAGGCACCCAACAACGGTCCTAACGAACGCCTTGAAGAACCTCTTCGGCCTCCTACCCCACAAGCATAAGTATATCCGCTACCATCCCCTAGGGGTGGATAACGTAATAGCCGATATAGCCCAGGTTGTGAGGCCGGACCTGAACGTCGTGGATGTTGGGGATAAGGTTATGCTTGGAGTAGATGCCTTAAGGGTTGATGTGGTGGCCTGTAAGTTTCTGGGTTTGGACCCCTTGAGGGTTAAACACTTAAGGCTCGTCTCAGAGGATAGAGGGAACGAACTTGAGGAGCTTGTTGAGGGTATATCCATCTTAGAACTCTAGGGGTTATGAGGGGTACCTCCCAATCGATTTAGGGTAGGTGACTCCATAAGAGTTCTAGGAGCTTAAAAACCCTGAGGAGCCTCGTCCCAGACTCTACGGGCTGCCTCCCCCTCCCGTGAACCATGTACAGGAAGATCAAGCAGAGCGTGATGAAGGTTAACCCTATCAGGATGCTTATCACCATCTCGAAGTACATGCCGGTATCCATCCAGAGTTCACCTTACACCCGATGCACCTTCAAAGATAAGATTGCATGATCCCTATTTAAGGTGTAACCTCCCTCCACTCCTCGATCAGGGTCTCGTAGAAACCGTCCTCCTCCTCGATCTTATCATACCAGCCTAAGGATTCGGCTACCTTCTGGGCTATCAGGTGGTAGCAGAGGTGGACCTCCCCATCCATAACTCGGTAGTAAAAGTCATCACAGGAGCAGAACTCGGCTATCGGCATAACTAGGTACTCGCGTTCTCTGCCCACCACAACCCATACAACCCTACCGCTCGGCTTAAAACGATACCTCTTAACCCTCCGGTTTATGACGGCGTCCCAGGCCTTCAGAAACCTCTGCCCGAATATTGCGGTTAGGTGGGTTAGCTGTGAGCCTGTTATCTTCCCATTTCTCTTCGCCTCTTCGCATACCTTCCTTAAAACTTCAACCTCGGATTCCTTGTATCTCTCTCCGGTCATCGGTTACCTCCAAAGTTAATGGGGCTCTATCGGTAAATAACATTTCCGTCAGTCGTGTGATGGTTGGTTTATGAAGTCCACTAGTCGACTTCTTGTAGGGTATAAAGAAAGAGGATATGAGGGCTTAAGCTCACTCTATCTTTATCGGTTCGCCCTTCGGCTTCCTCTTCTCCTCCTTCTTCGGGAGGGTTACCTCCAGAACCCCGTTCTTGTAGGAGGACTTCGCCTTCCTTGGGTCTACCTTAACCGGTAGATCAACTTCCTTGTAGTATTTGCGTTCCGGTGTATCGACCGAGATCGTCAGTGTGTCCTCGGTCCCGTGTAGCTTTATATCCTCCTTCTCTACGCCGGGCAGTTCGGCTATCACCTTCACCTCACCATCGGTTGTTATGACGTCGACGAGCGGCTCCCTCTCCTCCCTTATGTTGATCGTCGGCCTCGACCTCCCAAAGAAGCCCGGTCTAAATTCCGGCTTGACGTTACCGAACTCCCTTATCTGCGGCTTTCCATCTGGACCTATGGTTATGCTGTAACCGTAGACGAAGGGGCCCCACTCCCTCACAACCCGACCGTCTGGAAGCCTACGCTCTCTAACGTAATCCTTCGGAACCCTGCTGGTGAACTCCCTGAACTCCCTCTCCATCATCTCCTCTATCTCCCTGAACATCTCGTCGATGTCCCTGAAGAACCAATCCCCGAAGAATGAACGCCTCCTCCTCCTGAACCAATCCCACCAATCCGATGACAATCCAACCACCAAGTATAAGTTTGTCTGTCTGACATAAAAAACTTGTCTCCGTCCGTTTAGAGAGTCTCAGAATCGCGTGATCACTAGTTTTACACTAATGTTCTTAAGTGGCTTATGGTTCCTAGGTAGGTTCCATCCAGCATGTGTACCTCAGCCTCACCGATCCTCACGCTACCTGAACGGAGGACTGGACCTATGAAGTCCTTGAAGATGCTCTCCCTCCCCATACTGCGCCTATTGACAGCCTGTCCACCTAAGAAGTCATTGAAAGAGGGCATTATTATGAGGTTTGAAACCCTCAACTCAACGTTGTAGTTCTCCCTCAACACCTCTCTCGGGTCTCCCCTAACCCTTACGCCAATACGCCTTAAGACCAGCCTAGCCAACCCCTCACCGTCGCACTCGGCCCTAACCCATACCTGCCTCGTTATCCGGAATCCGGTGGGACCACTGAAGGCCTCGACTGGGTGGAC
>QMYL01000008.1 GCA_003662645.1 Candidatus Bathyarchaeota archaeon | reverse complement strand
TGGCGTACTCGAGATATTCATAGGCCCTTAATGGTAGAGGCATTAAAACCCTATCGGCTATGCCCCTAAGCCTCTCCCGGATCACAACTTTAGAGTCTCCGAGTATGGGTATAACGATATCCGAGACCCTGTTCAGTTCCGCATTCTCTTTAAGGTATCTTATCGCGTCTGGATTTACATCGATCGAGTAAACCCTCCTAACTTTTGAGTGCTTGGCGATTATTATCGAGAAGCATCCGACACCGGCGAACATGTTGATGACTATCTCCCCATCACTAACCAACCTGGCTATCCTCATTCTCTCATGTAGCAACCTTGGAGAGAAGTAGCACCTCCCTAGGTCCACCTTGAATAGGCAGCCGAACTCCTTGTGGGTGGTCTCCATCCTCCTCTCACCGGCGACCCACTCAAGCCTTCTAAGGCGGAGTTCACCGTGAACCGGACCGGTCTGCATGAGGACCGTCTTAACATGTTTGTGGAGTTCCATTATAGCCTTACCTATCGCCTCACTCTTCGGTTTTAGGGGTTCTGGGACCCGTATAACGGCTATATCCCCGATTATGTCGTAGGATGAGTATAGCTGGTTTAGCTCTGACTGTGTGAGTACACCTTCCAGGCGGGCTCTCAGGGCTCTCCCCAAACTGGCACCCTCTACTTATGCACCTTATGGATCGTTCTCTTCATTACCCGTATGGTTCTCCTAGCTAGACTGGATATCTTACTCTCATGGAACCCCAGGACGAAGCTCTCAACCTTATGGTAGTGGCCGTATTTCTCCATGATCTTATCCCAAGCGTCACGCCAATCAGAGAACCTCCGGCGCCACGAGAGGACATCCCTCACAGCCTCGGCCAATCCAGATCGCCCCGGGATCTCAGATAAGCCGGGTCTCGATTACCCTCTTCGGGAAGCTTTATCTGCCTCTCGATCTCGGCTATCTCCTCCGGCCTGGGTTTCCATGCGTAATTGTAGATCGGCCCGCTCGGCCTCTCGTTGTAGTAGGGCCTGTTACATCCGGGACAGCCTGATGTTCTGAACGGTTCCCCGCTTCGCACTATACTCTTCAATAATCTAACCGGCACCCCAAAGCTCGTTAGATGGCCGTCCCTGAACTCCATATCCTCATATCTGGCTATGGACTTGGTTACCAAGTAGTGGGCGAGCTGAACCCTTCGGTAGTATCCTAAAGGTGGCTGGGGGTTGTTCTCTAATCTGGTTCCTGGTATCGGTGTGAATGCGAATAGGGCTGGGTAAACCCCCATATCCATGCATGACTGGATCATCCGTATAGCTTCCTCCTCGCTCTCCCCCAACCCAATTATTAGGTGGGTTGTCACTGAACCCCTACCGAAGACTTCAACCGCCTCTTTGAGAGCTTTCAGGTGGCTCTCCCATTTGTATGGTCCACCAGCCTCCGAACCCTTAATTCTCTCGAAGAGCTCCTTGGTTGAGCAGTCTAGGGCTATGCTCACCCTATTCACGCCAGCCTTCATGAGGTTGACCATGTCCTCACGGCTTAATGGTTGGCAGGAGACCGAGATTGGAACCTTAGATATACCCCTTATCTCCCCGACGAGGAACATTATATCATCAACTACCCCCGGATAGTTCAGGGCTTGGATGCATGTCCTCTTTATCTCGCCGTCCTTGTATGCCTCGGCTATCCTCGGGATCACATTCGCAACCCTGAAGGGTGGCCAGATGACTCTCGAGAGCATGTCGGCCCTACCCCTGCTCTCCCTAGCTTGGGGGCAGAATCCGCAGTTTGCTGTGCATCTTCCCTCGATGTATGTGAGGAGGTAGATGGTCGTCGGTTTAGCATCTATTATGCCCTCCATTAAGCCTAGGAGTATCGCGGAGCCGATCGAGACTCTAATCCTCTCCAGCTTACCTGTAGTCATCTATATCGGCACTCCACCAAAATAAAGTGTAGAGGGTGGTGTTCTATCTTTCGTTCCTCTAAATGTTTTTACCTGAGGGGATGCTGAACGCTTAGTTTAAATATGTAATCCATAGTCTTTTATATGTTGTCTGTTGGAGGCTACGTGGTTGTCCGAGGATGAAGGGCAAGTCTTGATCTATAGGTGTGTCAAGTGTGGTGCACTAGTGAAGTCGACGGAGTTGGAGTTGGGTGTCAGGTGCCCCTACTGCCGCTATAGGGTTCTCAAGAAGGAGAGGCCTCCGATAGTCAAGAGGGTTCTCGCCAGATAAACCCTAAAACTCAGAATAGTTCTCTCTCGCCTATCTTCCTGAATGTCTTTCCTCTAACCTTGATTACTGGACCTAGGTCCTCCTCCGGCTTCCGGTCGGTTGTCTTTCTCCTAACGGTCTCTCCGCATATCCCTCCGGGTAGTAGATGCCTTGCCACGCACATGGCGTAGTTGCAGTTGGATGGATCGCAGGGTTCGTTGACCCATCTGCACCATGGGGTTCCTCTCCGATATATCAGGGCGTTCCTACCGCATCTAAATTTCCTACAAGTAGGAGAACACTTCCTCGGTTCATGCAATCTCGACACAACCTACATCAGATAAGTTCTTCGATATTGGATTACGCCTCATATGTTACCTTTATATTTGGCTAAAATTGGGGGTTATAAACTTTTCTCCATGACGCCTCGAACCCTCTTGTATATGAATACCGCCATAAACGAGATTATGACGAGACTTATGAAGGATAGACTGACAAGCTGGCCTACCTCAAATGGATATCCGAGAATCATGATGTAGCTGTTTATTCTGAGCTCTATGCGTCTGGATTCTTCGAGGTGGACGGATAGAACTTCGCAAACCCTACCGTAGACCCGGACGGTTATCCGGTAATTTCCACTAACCATCCCCTCCTGGAGGGCTGTCCCATCCGACCGGGTCGTTAAGGTGTATAACTCCAAATCTCCACAGGTTATATCCACTACAGCGTTGGGGATCGGCTGCCCGAGGTAATCTAGGACGACCACGGATAGGGCCAAGTTGAAGCCTTCGCACTTTATGGTTAGAGGTGTATACTCATTGGCGAGTGTTACCTTTGTCTCGTTTAGGGTTATAGTCCTCTTCAGGGTTGAGCTGTAGTTGTATACGCTCACCGTATACCTCCCAGGCAGCAGGTGGAGAGTAACGTTCCCAGCCGTATTCGTTACCCCCTCATCAATTGGGGTTCTACCCATCCACTCACACACCATCACATGCACATTCGGTATAGGTCCACCCTTAGAGTCCAGAACCTTAACTGAGAGTAGGTACCTCCGGCAGGTTATCTCCAACTTAACCCATCCATCCTCCATCAGGTTGGAGAGGCCGTCTATCAACATCTCATTAAAGGTTACGCCGTTTCTGCTGAACTCTATCGTGTAGTTGGCGTTTACGGGTACCTGGGGGAGTTCGATGGATCCGGTTATGTTAGTCTTGAACGAGATCTCCCTAGATATCGGTGAGCCATACCTATTGATTAGGTCAGCTTGGACGCTCACCTCTATATCCGGCAATGGGTCACCGTCCTCGTCGGTTATGGTTATGTTCATGTTTGCTATCTGGGCTGTGAGGGTTATCACTCCACTCAAGTCCACATATTCCTTGGATGATAGTATCTCTATCTCGTTGAGGAACCCCTTGAATGTGTAGTTCACGCCGCACATGAGGTTTATTACTGGTGTGAAGCCGGTACGGTTGGTTATTGAGAACCCTAATGGAGTTGTGAGGTCAGTTCCATTATAAATCTCGATGTCAACGTAACTAACCGTCTCGTTGGCTAGGGTTAACACCTCGAACTGGACCTCTACGAGTCGGCATGTGATTCTGTAGATGGAGCTGTTCGTCACGCTTCCGTTTATGGAGCCAACCTCGAAGCCGTGCCACAGAGCCTTGAAGGTGTAATTTCCAGCCTCAAGGCGGAAGGTCGCCCAGCCGGTGTCGTTCGTCTCCTTCGCTGAGATAAGGCCTTTCACCCCGTAGACCGTAATGTTAAGGTTTGGAACCGGATTACCATCAAGGTTTAAGGCCTGGATCGATACGGCATACTCCCCAAGCTCTGGGGAAGCCTCCAGTATAGAAATGTGCGGAACCAGAAGATGTAGGATTAGTAATGATGAAAGGATGAACCTCTGGGGAGTCCACCTCTTCATCTGAACCTACTTCCTTACTGCGCCATTAATCCCTTAATAGAAAAAAGATGTTAAATAGGTTTGGGAGGTTCCTCCGTCAAGGAGACCCTTTAACCGACCGTTAAACCCTTCAGTCCTAGCTATCTGAACCTCTGTAACTTCTTCAGTAGGAGTTTATCCCCCTCGCGATCCCCTGCGCACGTCGCGATTATTCCATCCACGATTCCGTCGAGTTTCTCTGCGTACTCCTCAACGTGCTCCATGGTCGTTGTGACGGGCCACCCTATCATCTTTATGATATCCACATTCTTCGGGGTTTCGACTAAGAAGTACGAGTATATCGGCTTATTCAGACGTTTGCACTCCTTCGCTATCTGCTCCAACATGGGTAGGGAGGCATCCTCAAGCCTCATGAAGAATGCAAAGTCCCACGGTCTCCTCACCCTTGAGATGCTGTCCTCAACGGACCTACGGGCCGAGAGCAGACATCCAAGCTTCAACCTCTTCAGGCGTACAGTTTCGCGGAGGAAATCTCGGGCTTCCTCCGAGGATCTCAACATCTTTATTGGCTCCCCGTATTTGGGGATATCTCCCATGGTTATTACGAGCCCGTCAACCCCCACGGCTTCCGCTGCTAGGGCTAGGCCTCCAACCTCAACAGGCCCCTTATAGTGTAGTATAAAGACGGGTATCACAATCTTGTCTGGATACTTCACCTTCAGTACACAGCTTACCGCTGTGCCGCTCGGCGCGGGGATTCCGGCAGCGCTATCTGTGACGTTCCATCCGTCAACTAAATCTTTAACCTCATCCGCGTGCTTCAGGAACTTCCGCGTTGGAACGAACTCTTGCAGTATCTTCATTCAAGGCCCCGAATGAAGAATAATGTTTAAGGGTAATAAAACCTTTTGCATCTTCCCTTTCCCGTCCAAAACTGAAAACCTTTTATCGCTAAAATGATAAAACCAATAGGGGCCTTATCGTTTAGTGGTGATGAAATGTCTCAGACCATAAATGTTGGGATCTTGAAGGCTGGGTGTATCGGGACCCTGCCACTCCTCGAGTTCCTCCTAGATGAGAGGGCTGATAGGAGGGATATCTCGGTCACTGTTATTGGTTCAGGAGCTAAGCTTGGGGTTGAGGAGTGCCGTGAGAAGGCCGAGATCATGGTGAAGGTTAAGCCGGATCTAGTAATCCTAGCCGGTCCAGCTCAGGCTGCCCCAGGACCGACCGAGGCTAGGAATATACTGAGATCCTCCGGTATACCTACGATTGTAATCTCCGATAGTCCAGCTAAGAAGTTGAGGAAGACCTTGGAGAAGGAGGGATTCGGCTACATCATAGTTGAAGCTGACTCCATGATCGGTGCCCGCCGTGAGTTTCTAGACCCAACCGAGATGGCGATATACAACTCCGATGTGATAAGGGTCCTAGCCGTGACGGGTGCCCTAAGAGTTATTGTTGAGGAGATAGATAGAGTCATAGAAGCCCTGAAGAGGGGTGAGGAGCCCGCACTCCCACGGTTGGTCATAGACAAGAACACGATCATGGAGAGGCGTGGATTCAGCAATCCATACTCCAAAGCGAAGGCCATAGCCGCATACGAAATCTCGAGGCGTGTAGCCGACATAAACACCGAAGCTTGCTTCAAGGTTTCAGAATGGGAAGTCTACACCGAGCTGGTGGCGGCAGGGCATGAGATGATGAGGGTGGCCGCCAGACTGGTCGATGAGGCGAGGGAGATCGAGAAGATGAACGACTCAGTGTTGAGGACCCCGCACTTCGGGGATGGAAGTCGAGGTGAGAAGAGCTCCTTAATAGAGAAGCCGAGGAGAGGTGGATGAATTCGTAGGGTGATATCGTTCATCTTTAAAGTTTTCTTGATCAAAACTTCTTAATATGAGAATTGCATATCTCTAGTATCACCGAGAGGCCAGCGGGCAGATGTTGATACGAGAGATTATTCTAGAGAACTTCATGAGTTATGAGTATTCGAGGATACCCCTAAAGCCGGGAGTCAACGTAATATGTGGACCGAACGGTTCGGGTAAGTCCTCGATACTGTTAGGGATATCTGTAGCCCTAGGGCAGTCCTACACTGAACGTTCCAAAAGGCTGAGTGACCTAATCCGTTGGGGTAAGGACGTTGGGAGGGTAACCCTCGTCCTAGACAACTCCAAGCGGAACGGGAAGCGTCCAGTACCAAGAATAAAGAAGGATGAGATACTCCTAACCAGGGTTCTGAGGAGTGATGGGAAGTACTGGTTCGAGCTGGATAACAAATCCGTTACGAAGAACGACGTCCAGAGGCTCCTATCCCGCTTCGGAGTGGACCCGGAGAACATGCTCATAATAATGCACCAGAACATGGCTGAACAGTTCGTAGTCCTCTCTCCTCAAGAGAAGTTGAAGATGGTTGAGGCAGCCGTAGGGCTGGAACCGTACAGGAGGAACGTCATACAGGCCCAGAAGAAGCTGAGCAGGATACTAAGCCAGGAGGAGTCAGTCAAGAAGCTGCTGGAGTCAGCTGAACAGACGCTCAGCTACTGGCGGGAACAGTACGAGAGATACCAAGAGAAGAAACAGCTGATGTTGAAGAGGCGCTTTCTAGAACGGGAGTTGGCGTGGGCGCAGGTATCAGTGAGGGAGGATAAAGCTTCAGAACTCCAACGCCGGATAGAGAGCATAAAGGATGAGATAAACGATACCGAGACTAGGATAAAGATATCGAAGGACAGGTTAGAGGGTCTCCAGAGGGATGTAGAGGGCTCAAAGGATACGTTGTGGAAACTGTTAGAACAGAGAATCATGCTGGAAGGGGATAGGGCGAGATATGAAACCGCATACAACCTACTAAAGGGGCCGGTGAAGGAGATCCAAAGCCTAGCAGAATCGATCAAGGCCGACAGTAAAGAGGTGAATAAGTTCGTAGACCGAGTCGAACTGTTAATTAACTCCATAAGCCCGCTGGGGATGGACCGAAACCTCCAAGTGCTTATAGATGAGGTTGCAAGTTCATCTAGGGAATTGAGGGATAGGCTCAACCGCATACCCAGCATCCTAAAGGTAAGCGACCTAGAAGGGGAAATAACCGAGTCGATCAAGAGGAAGGTCGAACTAGACGGAGAGATAAGCAGGGTTCAGGACGGGATAGAACAGTTAAGGTTCAAGGTCGACGAATTGAACAACCAGATCATAGACGAGAGGGTCAACCTAGCGTTGCTCCAGTATAGGATAAGAGGCCTAAACGAGACCCTAAGAAACATGGAGAAGGAGTATAGAGGAATACTCATCGATCTAGAAGCAGCCGTTAAGAGGGCGGAAGAGACCGGTCCAAGGATAGCAACGACGAGAAACGTGGA
Organism: Candidatus Bathyarchaeota archaeon; assembly: GCA_003662645.1. Taxonomy (GTDB): domain Archaea; phylum Thermoproteota; class Bathyarchaeia; order Bathyarchaeales; family B26-1; genus B17-G17. The sequence continues at coordinate 3,653 of QMYL01000008.1, read as the reverse complement.
CGAGATCCTAGACGAGATAAGAGTTGTGGATGGAAGGATAGCGGCGTTAGCTGATGTATCAGAGGATATAGAACGGATGTACGAGTCATACTCTAAACTCTACCTAGAACTCAAAGAGAAGGCCCGCGTCGTTGAGGAGAATAGGGAGAAGGCCCTGAGGGAAGTGAAGGATAGGATCGAAGCATGGAGGAACGTGATAAACAACCTCCTAGACAGCGTAAACGAGGAGTATAGGAGGATACTATCCAAGGTGGCAGCGACAGGCTCCGTCCACCTAGTGAACAGCCACGACATAGAATCCGCAGGCCTCGAGATACTCGTTGGATTCAAAGGGGCGAAGCCCGTCCCCCTAAACATCTACACCCAGAGCGGCGGAGAGAGGAGCACGGCAACAGTGGCCTTCCTGATAGCCCTACAACAACACGTCCGCTCACCATTCAGGGCAATAGATGAATACGACATCCACCTAGACCCCAGGAGCAGGGAGATACTCGCAAACGTCATAATATCATCCGTTAGGGGAGGACAGTTCCTCATAATAACCCCAAGCCAGATAACCCTAGAACAGGAGGATGTGAACGTAATAGTAGTCCAGAACGTCGAGGGTTCAAGCGTCATAAGGGTGCTTAGCTAGGTTGAGGCGGATAATATGCCCCCAAAGAAGAGGAGTATAGCAGAGGAGGAGTTGCAGAGGATCATAGAGCTCTGCCGCTCCATCGAGGAGAGAGGCCTAAACCCATTCCTAGTTGACGTTGACGAACTCGTAACCATACTCAGGGAGTACTTCCCAGACCTGGACAAACCTGAGGAACTATGCCTAGACGCGGAAGCCCTCAACAGCATAGCCTCTGTCATAAGGCTCCAAGGTGAATGGGTGAGGCGGAGATCGTCATCGCTCTACAGGGACCCCTTCCTGATAGAGGAGAAGATCCGGAGCCTGAGCAGGGAGAGGCTGGCCGAGGTCTTCCTCAAGGTGTGGCGTCCAATAATCGAGTTTGAGCAGATAACCATACCAAGCCTACGCCAAGCCTTAAAATACTGGGGAACCCTCCCACCCTTAGACGAGAGGTGGCTTAGAGGAGGCCTCTTCATTAGGGAACCCGGAACAACCACGGAGGAGGACCTGATCAAACAGAGAATACTCGCCGAGAAGGCATTCTCTGAAGAGCTGAACTCCTTATGGGTGGAGCTCAAGAGGAGGACCCGGGGAGGAAAGATCAGATACTGGGACTTCATAGGGGCTGAGACCTACCAGGAGACCATAAGGAGGGCATACCTAACAAGCTTCCTACTGACCTACGGATACGCAACCCTGGAGGTCAATCCCTTGGAGGGTGAGATGACGATAAGACCGCTCGATGAACCTACACCAGTCGGTGAGAGGGAGCAGGCTATATCGATGCCTATCCCCATAACCCCGGAGGAGTGGATGAGATGGTTAAGGGAGCGAGAAGCCTAAGGAGGAAGGCCTACTACACAATAAAGATGAAGCAGGCATCCCACCTACTATTCTACAGGAGGCATAAGATTCCGGGAGTAAAGGGTTGGGAGCTCAGGAGGGCCCTAGGCTCAGACTATCCGAAGGTGATAAGCCTCCTCGACGACTACCTAGAGAAGCTCGACCTAAAGGTAAAGGTGATATCTGAGGAGGGCGTCCCAGAAGGGGAGATGCCCCCGGAAAGGCGCGATAGAGACCGATTCTACAGAACCCTCAGAGGGGGACTGACGCCTAAGGAGGCCAAACTCCTCGGATGGAGGATCGACGACCTAGCAGCCCTAGCAGTCGCAGTCTCCTACATAATCTCGAAGGGAGGGAAGGCCCCGAGAAAGGAAGTCGAAGAGCTCTTGAGGGTGAAGATCCCGGGCTGGAAGGTGGATGTGAACCTCGACAGGTTCATACGGTACGGCTACATAGGTGAGGATGAGAATGCCCAATTGTACATTGACTGGAGAACCAGAGCTGAGGTGGACCAGAAGGAGCTCATCGACCTCCTCCTAGGGGCGGAAACCGAACCTATGAAACCACCCCCAGAACGATGAACCCAACCGCACCGAATAGGATAGAGATTGTGGCTTATCATTCTTCCAAGCTCCACGGCCACTCCTCCTCAAACCCGCATCCTAGGCCTCCTTACTCGAGAGAAGTTCAATCAAGAATGTCCGTAAAGAAACATCAGAAGCAGCACAAAAACCTTATTTTTATGGCTTTGCTAGCCATCCAAAGTAATCCCAACCCGGAAGCAACCAATCCAAAGACCAGCCACAGCATTCTTTATGAGCGGGGGAAGTAAAATCCGATTCGTGAGTGTGATTCAAATCGTCAATGATGGGGGCTGGGGTCAAGGGTTAGGGTCCATACCTCCTCTGAGATGGAAAAACTGATTAAGGTTGGAGGTAATTAAGATAAGTCGGTTGAGTGAAGGATCTAAGTGGAATGGGGATGTTCTACTCTGAGAGGGAGCTCCTAGGCGCCATTGTAGTTGACTCCGAAGGTTACGTAGCTGGAATCGTAGAGAGGCTCACCCCACAAGAGGAGGGGCTCCAGATAGTGGTTAGAAGGAAGAGGGGCGGCAAAGCGACTTTCTCATGGGATGATGTTAGGAGCGCATACATCTCAGAGCTCGGGAAGTGCATAATACTGAACAACCCGGCGGAGGCCGTTAGGAGGGGGATCAAACTTGACAGGAGGCCTCTCTACTATGGTACCGATTACGTCCAGAACATGCTCGTCATAGACTTAAGGGCTAAGATACTAGGTGTAGCCGTCGATGTAACATTCCACCTCGCCAAACCGCCAACCCTCAGGGTGGTCAAGGCTAAGAAAGTCACCTATAAGGAGGTTGATGATATAGACGGTCTCATAAACAGCCTGGTCCCATCCAGATACCCAACGGTCCTAGAGCTGCTGAAGAGGGTTCTGCTTGACCTAAAGAAGCGTGGAAAGTACAGGGCTGAGGACGTCAAGCGTAAATACCTAATACCATGGGCTAGGTCTAAGGGTATACGCATCCCGAAGAAGAGGGTTCTACAGGCTGGTAGGGGTGATTTATACACAATAAGCTGGTCAGACATAGGTAAGGTGGGAGATGTCATACTACTAAACAAGGTGATCTAAGTTTTACGTTAGGCGGCTACTCCACTCCTACTTCTTATCGTATTCCTCAATTTAAGTACAGCTTCCTCGGGGGATATCCCCATCCTCAACAAGTCGTCGTTCAGCTTCCTCTTGGAATACTTGCCCCAAGCCTCGTCATAGTACCCCTGCAACATGTCAAAGACCTCTGGAAGCGGTATCTTGATCGGCGGGATCCCCCTGACGGCGACTGGTCTACCACAATTCACACACCTTCCAGAGCTTCCCGTGTTCCAAGCCTCACAGTATGGACAGACAACGGCGTACTTCCCAGCCAGCTTAGTCTTGAACTCATCCAGTGACTTAAGCTCAGGGGTCTTCTCACCCATGAACTTGTCTATAACCTCAACTAGGTCCTCCTTCTTCAGTGACTCCTCCCTCCTCAAGAGTCCGAGTATCTTCAGGAGGTAGTATATGCTGGAGAGCACGCCGCTCGCAAGCACATTCGAGAATGTGTCAGCCCATAAGTCTGAGAGGTTGAAAATATCCTTTATGTAATCATTTACCCCCTTCTTCAACC
>QMYL01000007.1 GCA_003662645.1 Candidatus Bathyarchaeota archaeon | reverse complement strand
CCCTGAGGTAAGCGTGTTGCGTGTAGACGACTCTGAAAGGAAGAAGCCTTTAGCCGTTCTGGTTAATTACGCCTGCCACGCGGTTGCATCGTTCGGACCGTTGATCTCGGCGGGCTACCCCGGCTATACATCCTACTTTGTGGAGCAGGCGACAGGAGCGGTCTGCCTTTTCACCTCTGGATGCGGAGGGGATGTGCGGACATACCACCGCAGGGAAACCTCTGAGCTGAAAGAGGCTTACAGGATAGGCCTTATACTATCGACGGCTGTGCTGGAAGCTATGAAGAAGGCTCAGCCCATCGAGAATCCGAAGGTCAGGGTGGCCAGTAAAATCCTCAAGCTTGACTGGAGAGAATACCCGGACCTCTCAAAGATAGACAAGATTATAGAGGAGAAGAAGAGGCTTTTTGATAAGGCGAGGGCTGAGGGTAGGATCTGGGATGCGAAGAAGATTTACGACGAGTTGAGATTTCTCAACGCGGCTAACAGCCCGCTTCTAAGGGAGATACTCGCCGAACGGGAGAGGATGGAGAAGATACCGGTTGAGCTTCAGGCTATAGGGATAGGTGACGTCGTCCTGGTGACTTTTCCACATGAAGTAAGCGTCGAAATAGGCTTAATCATAAAGAGGAGAGCTTGGACCGACAAGGTTATACCGATCACTCTTGCCAACGGCATGTGGATGTACCTGATTATGAGAAAACACTACAAAGAGGGGGGATATGAAAACGCTTATTGCATAGTCGCCCCTGGAACAGCCGAGCTGGAGATAGAGGCTTCTCTACAGCTTATCGAGAGCCTGAAGATGTAGGTTTTGGAGCTATCTGCAAAAGTTAACCGGCAATTATACGGTTAGATGTCTACTGTCGATAACAATAGATAAGAAAGGTAAAAGTTTATTTATGCTACACCTATCTGCCTGAGGAACTCCTCTGTCAACAGCACCTGCCTACTATAACCTTCACCTCATCTCTAAGCCAGCTTCCTAGAGGGCATTTCTGGGTTAGCTTTGCCGCTGTTCTCAACTTACCAGCTCGATCTTAGGGAAACATAATATTTTAAAAATTATCGGCATTAACATAAAAATTGTTTGAAAGGAGCATCTAACCAGGTTTTCTAGCGGTGCTCCATGTAGAATATGCTAAAGGTGTAGAAGATATGAAAAGCCATATCTCAGGTCTAGCTAGGTCTACGATCCAACTCCACTCCTCACCAGAGAGGTATGCGCTTAAGCCGTTTGCAAGGAATATAAGCACGTATAAAACCCCGAAAACCGTTGAAAGCATAGTCGCCACTAGAACATAGGATATGGATTCATATTCGCCCTTAAGAAGCCTCACCGCTGCAAGATACGTTAAGCCTATTACAAACGCGGAGAAGCCTCCGAAAAGGTCGACTGGGATCCATAGGCATGAGAGAGGAGCTCCTCCGAGAAACATATCGAAGAAGCCTAAGATAAACTCCATCAAACCTAGGGAAACGTAGATTACACCAAGCACTAAAGCGTACAAGCCCAAACCCCTCATGTAGTTTCTTCTATCTTTCAAAACAAAACACCTCCCTAGCTGAAGCCTAGAAGGTGACCAACCGAAACGATTAAAAATGCTGTGAAATAGGCTAGCAGAAGCTCGTAGAGCACTGTGAAAAGGGTCCACTTCCAAGAGTTTGTCTCCCTGTAGATGACTCCGACTGTAGCTACGCAGGGTATGTAGATGAGGGTGAAAGCCATAAAGGCGTACCCTGTTAGAGGGGTGAATATATTCTCAGACCTTATAACGTCTGCGATCTCCTCCTCACTAGCCTCTCCTCCAGCTCCGAAAATAACGCCGAACGTGCCGACGACGATCTCCTTAGCTATAAACCCGAAGAAAAGTGCAACAGCGCCTCTCCAGTCAAACCCTAGGGGTCTAAATAGGGGCTCCAACGCACGTCCGAGCACACCTATATAGCTCTCCTCCAGACCCGCACCCCATGGGAAGCTGGATAAAGCCCAAACAACCAGCACACCTATGAATATAACAGTCCCGGCTTTCTTCAGGAAGAGAAACCCTCTCTCCCACATGTGAAGAATAGTGCTTCTCAGCGTTGGAACCGTATAGAGGGGAAGCTCCATTATGAACGCCGACCTTCTACCTCTAAAATACGGGATAACTCTTCTGAAAAGGAGGGCCATGGCTATAGCTAAACCGATACCCATAATATACATGGAGTATATCCCGGCAACCGCGTAGCCTCCTAAAACAGCGCTGCTTATGAGGACGTATACTGGAAGCCTTGCGCTACAGGACATTAGAGGGTTAACTATTATGGTTAGCAACCTATCCTCCTCTCTATCTATGGTTCTACAAGCCATAACTCCAGGTATGTTGCATCCGAAGCCTAGAAGCATGGGGATGAAAGACCTGCCGTGAAGCCCAAGCTTATATAGAATTTTATCCACGACGAAAGCAGCCCTAGCTAAGTATCCACTATCCTCTAGGATGGATAGACCGAAGAAGAGGAAGAATATCGGGGGGATGAAAACTAAAACGCTGCCTAAACCTCCCAGCAACCCATCAGCTATGAGGGAGGATAAAACTCCCCCTCCCAAAGCTGGTTCAACGGCCTCACCCAGCCGGCTGAAAAACATGTCTATAAGGTCTGAGAATGGTGCTGAAACGTCGAACGTAAACCTGAATAATGCCCACCATAAGGCTAGAAATATGGGTATACCTAGATACTTATCGAGTAGAGCTTTATCGAGGAGGTCTGAGAGAGTTATGGGTCTAGCGCCTCTCATAACTTTAGGTAGGACTTTAGATATCCAGTCATATCGCCTCTCGGCGAGAACTATCTCCGGGTCCTCGCCTAAAACCTCTCTAATCCTACTCAACCCAACACCTCCATAAGCTCAGCCTTTACAGGGCTTCTATCTATTCTTCTGAGAACCTCCTCATCGCCCTCAAGAACTTTTATCGCAAGCCACCTTGTCGGATACCTTGATGAGAGAACCCTATCCTTTTTTAAAATCCCCTCTATCGTTGAAATAATAGCCTCCAAATCTTTCCCATAGCTTATGCGTCTAATCCTTCTTCTCCCCCTCTGCTGAGCGGCTTTAATAATGGCTTTTTTAAGCTCATCCATACCCTGCTTGGTAGTAGCTACCGTTGGGACAACAGGTAAACCCAGGATCTCGGAAAGAGCCTTAACGTCTATTTCATACCCCATGTCTCTGGCTATATCCATCTTATTTAACGCTACAACCAGGTTTGCTTCAAGCTCTATCAGCTGAAGCGTAAGATAGAGGTTTCTCTCAAGGTTTGAGGCGTCTACTATGTCGACGACGACGTCAGGCTTCTCCTCGACGATATAATCTCTAGCTATAAGCTCATCTATCGAGTTAGCCGTTAAACTATAGACACCGGGAAGGTCTATAATCTCCATCTCAACACCCTCATAAACGCATCTACCCTCCTTCCTCTCAACAGTCTTACCAGGCCAGTTTCCTACGTGGGCTTTCCCACCTGTAAGGTTGTTGAATATAAGGGACTTGCCAACGTTTGGGTTACCGATTAAAGCTACTCTAATAGCCAAAACCATCACCCTCCTCTCGGATAGACTAGAACCCTCATAGCTACACCTCTTCCCAACGCCACCCTAGAACCCCTTACACCCACTAAAACAGGTCCAGGCGACCCTGATTTCAAAAGAACCACCTCGACACCTGGGGTGAAGCCCATCTCAGAGAGTCTTCTAACAAGACCTCTACCCCCCATGAGAGCAGCTACGGTGGCTCTACAACCTTCAGGCAGCATAGCTAGGGGTATGGCTTCTCCAAACCTAAAAACCCTGAAACGCCCACCCCTAGGTTGAAACATATACGTTATCACACTCCTCCTTTCTCAAGCTTAGGTTGTAGCCTTTAACCAGAAACTCCATGGGGTCGCCTAGAGGAGCCTTCCTAACAACCTCTATGTAAGCACCCTTAACTAAACCCATATCGAGCAACCGCCTCCTCAAAGATGGCGGACCAGTAATCCTTACGATCTTACCCCCTTCTCCTGGCTTGAGGTCGCTGAGTCTCCTCTGAACTTTCCCCCCGCGGCTATCCATAACCAGGTGGAAATTTTAGGTAAACCTAATATTTAAAGATAATTATTGGATATTGCACGGAACGGTCTTAGCCTCAGTAGCCTCTCCATCCTCCAAAGCGTGGATAGAGATCTCTTTCGTTGAGGCTAGTGTATGTTTCCCAACTGCTGTATTTCTGGATAAGCTATCTCCCATACACGAATAGGCTGAACAGGAAACCATATAAACTGTATAACGTAAAAATTCACTTGAAGGAAAAATGGGTGGTGAGCATAGGGCTGAAAAATCCCCTGGATTCCGATAATCCTCGCTACAATCCTATTAAGCGCCGTGGCACAGTCTTGGGTTTTCTTAATGGGACCTATGAAGGCTTTCTACGGGCCTCGGAATAGTCTTATGTAGCATAGCGCTCTCAACATCATTCTACATATACCACGTTCTTCTAGCGGGCATCACACAGCTCACCGGTTCGAAGTGGCTTGGATCTTAAAGTACGCGACACTTAAAATCGGTGGAAGCAAAGCCTATGAAGGATATGGAGTACCAATAGCATCAGGCTTCACTATAGGATTCATATTGATAACTTTCATAGGGGGATCATAGGCATATACAGGTGGTTCTTCCCATTCTAAACCCCCAATTTTTTAAAACATTATGCATGTACGTGAATGTACTAACGGGATTTCATGTAATCTTCCATGACTTCGGCTAACGTCTTCTTGTACTTACCCCACACACACAAAATAATTCTCATAGGTTAAATATTATATTGGAAGACTCTAGCTCAGGATGAATAAGGTTATTTCAATAAGAAACGACCATGTAAGGCTTGACTTCGACTGTGCACGTAACTTCGGGGTTAGAGGTCTCATAAGCGTCAGGTCTGGCGTAGATTTCCTCTCTGGAAAGACACCACGTCTTTGGCGTATTTGCGTTAAGAACAGGCGTCAGGAATTCGCGACTATAGATAATAACGTCAGCTCGGATAAGAGCTATGGGGTTGAACAGGACTCTCAAGGTAATTTAGTAAGCCTTCACTTCTCTTGGCGCCGTATACCTATCGATGGAGAACCTAATGCCTTAGATGTAAGAGTTTCCGTAAATGTTGACGATAAGCTGACGTGTTGGAGAATAGATGTGGAGAATAGAAGTAGCGACTGGGGTGTTTGGGACGTTCAATTTCCCATCTTAAGCGGGTTAATCGTCGAGCCAGGTGACGCTATCGCGTATCCATGGAAGGTTGGGCGTCTCTGCAGAGATCCTCTTTCAAACACACCGTTAAAAATGGTTTATCCAAGCTACACATCCACTATGCAGTACAGTCTCTTTCTAAAGAAGGATGAATGTCTTTACCTAGCAGCACATGATCCCTCAGCGTCGTATAAGTCCTTTACATACGAAAAGGATGGAGAGGGCGAGCTTATATACTATTTAACCAACTACCCCGAGGGTATGGGTTTACCTGGAACCGGGTATACTATGCCCTACGACGCTGTAATCACTATACTAAACGGCGACTGGATTACTGGCTCAAAGTTTTACAGACGGTGGGCGCTTAAACAGTATTGGTGCAGAAAAGGGCCGATATGGAAGAGGAGGGACCTGTCTAAATGGTTAAGGGATATAACCGTCTGGTTCTCTAGAGCTGTGTCTCCTCTTGGAGATTCTAGAGAAAGGGAGCAGACACCAGTTAACATTCTAAAGATAGTTGAACTTGCGAAGTACTTGAATGTCCCTGTAGGATACCACTGGTATTGGTGGGAGAATAAGCCCTATGATACTGGTTATCCTGAGTACTTTCCACCGAAGCCAGAGTTTAAGCCTGGAGTGGAGGAACTTCATAAGGCGGGGATCTATATTATGCCCTACATAAACGCTAGGCTCTGGGATATAGATACCGAAAGCTGGTGGCAAGAGAGGGCTGAAGTTTGGTGCGCTAAAGCTCCGTTCAAACTAATAGATGGGCTTAGAGACTACTATGTAAGCGCTGGATGGTGGAGGGAGCGGATAGACCTCACTAAATATATGGAACACTGGCGTGCTAGGTTCGCCGTTATGTGCCCATATACGGAGTTCTGGCAGGAGAAGATCGCCGCAATCTGCGATAGACTTGTAGGCGAGTATGATGTTGACGGAGTATACCTAGATCAAATATCGTCTTGGTATCCAGTCCTATGCTTTGACCCGGTACACGGTCATCCGATAGGCGGTGGCCACCATTGGGTTGATGGCTACAGGAGGTTGATCGAGAAAGCGTATAGGCGGATACGTAAGAGAAAATATCACGCCTTCCTAACATCGGAGGATAATGCGGAGCCTTACATAGATCTCGTCGGGCTACTAACCTGGAGCCCGTTAATGCCCGATATGATCCCGATGTTTCAGATGGTCTATTCAGGCTGGTGCATAACCTTCGGTAGAAGCTTCCCGAGTAGCGATGAAGAGGCGGTCATTCTGACGATCACCCAGCAGCTGCTCTGGGGTACGCAACTAGGTTGGTTTGACCCTGATGCTATAAACCTACAGAGCCCTGAAGCCAGATATCTGAAAGAAGCCGCATCTGCGTTTAAGACGGCTAAGAAGTTTGTCTTATTCGGTGAGATGCTTAGACCGCCTGTGCTGAAAGGAGATAATCCGATTCTTAAAATCGGTGAGGTTGAAACATCGGCGGTCTTATGCTCGTGTTGGAAAGCTCCGGATAATACTCTAGGCTTAGTGTTCACAAATATTGACACCGCTCCGCATGAAATAACCTACAAAATAGACACCCGCAACTACGGTCTCCCAGGCCAAAAAAGGATCATACTCTCTAGGTTATACAAACCACCGAAGAAACGTCTAGCCGTCTACGATTCGCCGCAAATAATAGGGACTATAAAAATGGAAGGCAGAAGCATTCAAGTTTTAGAAATATCCTTATAGTCTCCCCTAATTTATTAACGCATGCACGAGAAAACTTAACGTTAAAGTGACCTGCATGGTCACCCGTATCGAAGAGGAGTATAGAAGAATTCTTAAGTTGAATGAGCGTGATTTAGCGACTTTAACGTTGGCTGGAATATTCTCTAAAAGAGGTCTTAAAAAAGATGTGATGTGGTCGTAGGATGCTTTCCGCAGACTATGGAGTTTCACATTATACATGAACTCGCCGCGTCTCGGTTCCTCCCCCACAGACGTGATGGTATTCCACGGCTCGGATGGGAGCCTATGTAGCTTCTAAGCAGGCTACGGATGTCGGGAAACCCCGCTCACACGAATATAATTCTGTGAAAGCTAAACCCAGGCAACTCCAACCCAGTTTGAAACGGTCTTACTGTCCGAGTTTCTGCTTAGAAAAACCGAGCCACTTATCAAAAAGCACTATGGTCTTTCCATCAGAGCCCTTTTAATCCTCTTTAGAGAGATTGAAAGAAGCCGCGCCCCTCTTTTCACCGTAAATTATATACACGGTCCTCTTTTTGGGATAGGAGATGAGAAGGGGTTGAAACTTCACGTTCTTCAACCCTATTTCTTCGAGTTTCTCCCTCAGTTTCTCGTCCACACACCATCCTGCTCCAGCTCGTGGAGGCTCTATAATCGCAAATTTACCCCCAGGTCTTAGTACTCTAACCATTTCTCGTAACGCTTTCTCCCTTCCTCTACGGATCATATGTAGGACAAAACTAGCCACTACGATGTCGAAGTAATCGTTAGGATAAGGTATATCCCTCGCGTCAGCCCGTTCAAACTTCACCTTATCCGCTACACCTTCGATTTCCGCGTTTCTCCTGGCATTCCTCAGAGACGTACCGCCTCCTAGGGGTATCCATATGTCGATGCCTACCGCCTCGCACTTCTTCAAGACCTTTGCAAAACCTATCGCTAGTAATCCCGCTCCGGTTCCGACATCGAGAATTTTATCCCCCTCTTTAGGCTGAACAAACCTTATGAGTTCCTCCCTGATCTTCAGCCTCTCTTCAATAGCACTGCCCCTCGCCCATCTGATACCGGAGTATATGAAGTAAATCGAGAGAATAGTCAGCAGTAGAAATAAATAGTGGGCGAACATTGCTCCAAAGATGGCGGTTAACAGTAACCCGACCCCGAGAGCAAAGTTCGCAAAAATATGCCATCCAGTACCACCATAGTTGGGTTTTACCAACGATCGCCACCTCATTAAACCCTAAAACATTGCAAAAATATCTTCTTTTAAAGAAGATTTAAAATCTCATCTAATAAGTTTTATGATGTTCCTCAGTTTTCTCAGTATTTTCCCTAATTGGCAAATCGATATATGTTCACATTAGCTGGAGAGACTTGGATGAAGCCAGCTTGGAATCACATGGAATAAGCTCGGAAAAGGAGAAAAGGAGGAATATTCGAGAGAAAAATGTGTCCAAGATGCGGGACAGAAAAACAGTTTAACTGCGAAATTCTATTCAACATGCGGGTCTGGTTGACTGGGATGTCTATCCCCCTAATGAGCATTCCATAGGGATCATAGTAAATTCATGCTAAAGAAGATTTATCGCTTTCAATACATTCTCCACTTGAGACATAGACTTTTCAGCCTTCAAAACTCCGCCCTCAAGGCATGACTTGAAGATCTTCTCGTCGAAGCCTATTACGCCGTTCACTTCGAGACCCATACCCTTAGCCTTCTCAATAATTATATCGGCTACTTCAGGAGTTGCCTTGTTAAGCACAAGCCAGAACTTCTTTTTGAGAGGCTTAATCTGCTCCTTTAATGTCTTCGCCAAACTCAGGGATTCAGCCGTTGGATCCACTACTGCTAAGACGGCATCGCTCCCCTCCTCAACTCCCCTTCCAATATGCTCTATTCCAGCATCGGTAACTACAAGCACGACCTCATCCTCATCTAAAACTAAATGTTTGAGCAGCGTCCTTGTCAGATAGTTGAGTGGACACGCGCACCCCTCGCTATAGTTTCTGACTTTACCGATTACTATAAGTCCTATTCCCTCAGGAGATTTTGAAACATATTGGTCTGGCAGATTCTTTAATACTACGCCCCTGCCCGCCTTAGATAATGCTCTCACAATATTGACCTCGCCTCTCTTGAATACACTTCCCCTTCCACCTAAATATTCAACCAATGGCTTTGGCTGGGGGGCTCCGAGCATTTCTGGAAGTAATGTATTAGACTCATCTGAATCGATTAGGTATACATTATATTTTCTGGAGAGTATTCTTGCCATGAGAACCGAGATTACAGATTTCCCTGTTCCGCCCTTTCCGCAGATCATAATCTTCAATCCTCCCACCTCCTTTTCACAATCTCCACATAAGTCTTCGTAGTAATTATTATTTAACCCCCCTGTGCTTAGCTTAAGACGACTCCTTAATCCCATACTCTTCGAGAGTCTCCTTCAGCATCTCGGTCAAGGTCTTAGGCTACCTCAAAACCCCCCTTCCTAACAAACGTTCTACAACTCGGACAGAGCATCCAAAGGGATCTCATAGATTATGCGGATATCCCCTATCCTCACCCTGTAGATGTCGGTGTAGCCTCTGATCTTCCTAACGTCATAGTATTTGGCTGGAACAGGTTCTTCCCGAGAATCAGAAGAAGCTCAAGAACCCTTCTCCTGTAGTGTTCGGGTATCCTTCTTAAGGAGTGAAGTGCCATACTACTCTAGCCCTTCTACTGCAGTGTCGACCTAATTGAACTAAGAAGAAAAGAGTATAGGTAGATGGGCTGGAGCCAGGTTGCCGCTCCAACATCTCCAAGGAGATTCGTCACTGTTATCACCCGCCAATCCGGAGGTAACGCAAAGATCAACGGAAAGACTATTCCCAAAACATAACCAAAACTTCCATCAGCTTCATAACATCCACCAGCACACGCAGATTTAACATTTCCCCCAAGCATCAACCGAAAACTTAAAAATAACATGACTCCCTCTCCCTAAAAGGAGTAGATGTATGAAAATTGGATGCGGGACCGTAAACTTTAGGAAGTATTCACTTCAGGAGGCTCTTAAAAGAATTTCAAAAGCGGGCTACAAGTACGTTGAGCCTCAAGCTACAGCTCCATTCTGCCCCCATGTAAACGTTTACAAGAACGATCCTAATGAGTTTAGGAGGCTCATTGAGAGCTATGGGTTTAAAGGCGCTACTGGGCTTTGGTCCCAGCATGGCGCCTTACTAACGGATGAGCAAAGTGTTCCTGATATAAAGAAAACCATTAAGTGGGCGCATGAGGCCGAGATCCCGATAGTCATATGCGGGGATGGAAAAAAGCCTGAATATATGAGCGATGAGAAGGCATTTAAGGTGCTTGAAGAAAAATTGAGTGACATATTGGAGGTTGCTGAGAAGTACGGGGTGTATTTGGCTATAGAGCCACATGGCACATTTAGTCTAACGGCGGAGGGGCTTAAGAGAATAATGTCATTATGCCCTTCTAAGTGGTTGGGGATAAACTACGATACGGCTAACGTTCATAGGGCGTCTTATGTCGAAACGGTGCGAGGAGCTTATTCCTGGAGAATCTTCGGAAGAAAGCAGGATGAGGTTGCTACTTTGACCGAGGTCGTTGATAAGGTTATTCATGTTCATGTTAAAGATGTCGTGAAAGACAAATGCGTAGCTTTAGGTAGAGGCGAGGTAAACATTATAGGGTGCTTAAAGGTGTTAAAGGAGCATAACTATGATGGCGTCCTCTCACTTGAGACCGAAGGCGAATACCCAGCAGATGAGGCTCAAAGGTTAATAGAGGAAAGCCGCAACTACTTGATTAAAGCCCTTAAAAAACTCAACGTTCAAATTAACTCATGAAGCTGTTTTACTTTACACATGTAACGATGGGGATGTGGGTGGACCGTTGAAAGCAAATACCATATTTGCTTGTAGGAGGGTATTGAAGTGGGTGATAGGATAAGAGTTGGAATTATCGGGACTGGTGGCATATTCGAGGGATGGGGTGGAGGAAGTGGGCATTTACCCGCCTACCCTTGGGTTGTCAAAGATGCAAAGGTCGTCGCATTATGTGATGTGAATGAAGAGAACCTTAAAAGGGGGGAATATGCTCTAAAAAGACTTTATGAAAAAATGGCTCGGGAATATGAAAGCTTAGGATATCCAGATTACGTCGAGCTTCTCAGAGCTGATTCTAGAGATGTTAGACTTTATACAGACCTAGACAGCATGCTAGAGAGCGAGGAAATAGACCTTGCGGACATACTCACACCATGTGAAACCCATATGGAGCACGTGATAAAATGTCTTGAGGCCGGATGCCATGTAATGTGTGAGAAGCCTCTCACTAGGACTTGGCTAGAAGCATTGGAGATAGTTAAAGCTGTGAAACGAACTGGAAGATTATTTCAGTATAATGAACAGCAGATATACACTCCTCTCTTCCATAGTATAAGGCAACTGATACGGAAAGGTGAAATAGGGGAGCTAGAGTGTGTATGGATTTCAGATAGCATAGGGATGCCATCATGGAAATATACCAAGGGAGGGGTTGGAGCTCTTCTTGATCTGGGTAGCCACTCGATAATCAAATCTTGGTTTTTAATAGGATTCGACTATATCCCAAAGAGGGTGAGAACGCTTTCACCCGAGGGAATATCCATTAGGGTTAAAGAGGGATATGACCATGGAATATTGAGAACCTTAAAAGTGGAGGATGACGCCCATTTTAACGTTGAGTTCGAAGATCCTTCAACAGGTAGGTGGGTGAATGCATATATAGAGGCTTCATGGAGTTATAGAGACTCTCATGGATTAAGGATAGTAGGTAGTAAAGGGGAGATCAAAGTAGTGAATGACGCAATCGAAGTGATCGATGTTTTCGGAAACAGCCGTAAAGTAGAGCCGTGGCGTGAGAGTTGGCTCAGAGAACCTCCTCCGCCAGCATACAACGGTTTTCCACAAGAGATAAAGGCTATGCTGAATTGCATCAAAGAAAACGCAAGACCTTTGTGTGACGAGAAGATCGCAGCTGAGTCCATAGCCGCACTTAATGCATGCTATCTTTCCGAAGCTAAGGGGAGAACCGCTATCTATCTAAACGAGTTTAAAGAAATGGCCTTAAAGATTATGAAGGAAAAGGGTGAAAAAGCTTATGAAAGCCTTTTAAAAACTCTAGTTGAAGAGGCTTTGGCTAAAAAGCTTTAAAATTCTCGTCTACTCATATCCTTATGAGAGGGAGATCTAGGAAAGCCATACGTGTAGTCATAGTCATTATGATGGCTCTGGATGTAGTGGAAGTCCAAGATCTCTCTTAT
>QMYL01000006.1 GCA_003662645.1 Candidatus Bathyarchaeota archaeon | reverse complement strand
GCCCTATCACACCCGCCCCAACTACGAGGACTGTGTCGCCTAGCTTAATGGGCGTCCTATTTACGGCGTGGACCCCAACCGAGAGCGGCTCGACGACGCTGCCTTCCTCGAAGGATACGTGATCCGGAAGTTTGTAGCAGTTCCTAGCTGGAGCTGGTACATACTCCGCGAAGGCTCCGCTGACGTGCAAGCCTAAGAGTTTAACATTCCTACATATGTTTCCCCTCCCAGCTGTGCACTGCTCGCATACTCCGCAACGGTTCAAGGGATCAACCACAACTCTGTCACCCTTCTTGAACCCTTCGACCTCACCACCAATCTCGGCTATCACACCTGAGAACTCGTGTCCCATTATGAGCGGGGGCCTCCTCCTTTTCGATATGCCCTCATAAGCATGAAGTTCTGAGCCACATATTCCAACCGCCTTAACCTCAACTAGAACCTCATCGCTTCTTATCTCTGGTTTGGGGACGTCCTCTATCCTTATGTCCTTACCACCATACCAGATTGCAGCCTTCACAATACTTCACCACACCGGGTTTAGTAATGAATAATGGATGAAACCGTTTTTAAATCTCGATCTAGTGAGGCTGTATATATGTCATTCGATCACCCCGCATAAAGGTTAATTTATCCCGCTACGCCATTAATGTTGGATGAAACCCATGAAGATGATAGTCACTATGGGGAGAGGCGGTACGGGGAAGACAAGTTTTGTAGCATTGATGACTAAATACTTCATCGAGGTAGGGAAGACCCCCTTACTCCTTGTTGATGTCGATCCAGACCAGAGTCTAGGCGACGCTGTTGGGGTGTCCCTGGAGGATGAGGGGAAGAAGACGATCTCGGAGCTGCTCATCGAGACCTTCATAGAGGGCGGAGGAACGACGGTTGGTGTGCCTCCATGGGAAAGGATTGAGTGGAGGATATGGGAGGAAGGCCTATACGAGGGTGAGCACTTCGACCTGATGGCGATCGGACCGAAATGGATAGAGGGATGTTACTGCCTACCTGACGCAGCCTTAAAGAGGGCTCTGGGAAGCCTGACGAAGAATTATGAGTATGTGCTCGTGGACTCTCCGGCTGGTTTGGAGCACTTAAACCGGAAGATAACCTCAGAGGTCAATGACATATTTGACTTGATAGACCCATCCGTGAAGTCCTTTGGGCATGTCGAGAGAGCTTATAGGATCGTTACCGAGGTTGGGATAAAGTTCGACAACTTTTACATAGTTGGTGGTTATAGGTTTCCGGAGACCCTTGAGGGTGAGGTTGGGAGAAGGTTGAAGCTGAGATATATAGGTAAGATCCCCTATGACAAAGATGTTGAGGAGTACATCCTCTCGGGTAAATCCTTACTCGGGATTCCGCCGTCATCTCCAGCCTACCAATCCGTTAAAAACATAATGATGAGAGCCGGTTATCTCTAAAGCAATAAACTATCTCAAGAGTTTTTGAGGGATAGATTTATTACATCCCTTCCCAATTCTTCTGAGGAAAAGACCTCTCTTAGGTGTGAGTAAGTTGCCGATAACCGACCCAATCAAGAAGAGTATAGCACAGAAGCGGAGGCTATATTTGAAGATATGCAGGGATTGCGGCGCTAGGAACGCCCCTACAGCTAAGAAGTGCAGAAAGTGCAGAGGAAAGAACCTCCGCTGGAAGAGGAGAGAGAGGACTCGCTAGTAGACAGAGTTAAACCTACCAATTTTTTGACATAACATCATTATGTTCTGGCATGTTAACAGCTCGACCACTCGATATTCTTCTCTGAGATCTTCTCCCAGCACTCCCTACATATGGGGAGGAGCTCACCGTTGTAGTATATACTGAGGACTATATCGGTGTTCCTACATTCCTTATTCCACGGGTTTCTGCAGCGAATTACGGGGATGTCGGAGTCGTCGAGCTCTGACGGCGCCTTAACGGGCCTTGTTCTTCCCTTCCGGATGCTCCTCTCCATCACGTATCGCTTTACGCCATCCAGCTCGCCCTCAGCTACTTCTCTTAAGGGTTTCTCGACCGAAACCCCCAACGCATCTTGGCGGGGCTTAGATTCAACCTTCGGCGTTGTTTTAACCTTTACCTCCTCAGTTTCCTTTAGCGGTATACGTGTATCCTCTTCTTCCCTCTTCTTGAAGAGTGGTTTTGGCGGGGCGGGTTCTCTCCGTATCCCCGTCTCCATCCGGGTCTTCATATCCTTTGTGGAGTCGAGCCCGAGGGTTAGTATCCGGCTCTTCTCCCTCCATTCAACCTCGGTTATCTCACCGGTGAGGTAGCGGAACGTCAGGTCTACCAGAAGGGACTCGATCATGTTGATCTGTTCATTGAGAGTCGATAGTTGCAGAGTTCTCTCCTCTTCGAGGATGCTCTTTGCAGCTTCAATTCTGGATGCGAACTCCTTCAGTCTTCCGTTAACCTTGATGTATGTATCCTTTGAAATTCCACCTGAACTCAACAGTCCCTCCAGTACCTTTTTCTCCCTCTCCAAAGCCCTTAACTCAGCATCGAGTTCCTGGATTAGATTAAAAAATCTCAGACCCGCCCCACCTAACATCCCCTTTAATGGCTGAGGATTAATTCTTTTTTAATATGTAGGTATAGTCTTAGATGTCATCTACGAATTGCTTGAACTGATGGTCTTGGGGGGTTAGATTTAAAAATTGACAGGTTTATTCTTCGATTATAACATTAAACTTGATAATCTCTGGTTTGAGGGTCTTTAAGTAGCTTTGATGCGGTCTCTCGCCATTCTCAATTAATTTATCTATTGGTCGCCTTTATAGCTGCCTCATGAAGTTCTAATTGCCTTCTTGGTGGGGTCTTCTTATTGTTGTTTTGAACCTCAACCGTCAGAGCCAACCATATTAAAAGGTTAATGTTATAATCGGCGCATCAAAAAAGAATTGGGGAATGCATAGCTAACCCAACACTTACCACAATCATGGGGTCTAGCTATAGGCTTATATCGTTTAGTCATGCATTCCTTACCTATAGTTAAGTGTTGGGGCGTCATCCTCTTTGCCTGAGATGGATGGAAGGGTTGAGCTCCGTAGTAGGGATGAACGGCGGCGCATAATGGGGTCGGTATGGGAGCCAATCGTCCACTTTGAGGAGGTCCTAGTGGACGGTGAACCGGTCAGCCATGCCGCCTTGATCCAGTTGGATATGAGGGTAGGCTCATCCACCGTTAAGATGGGAGGAATAGCTGGCGTAGAAACTAAACCTGAGTATAGGATGAGAGGTTTCGCACGTAAATGTATGATGCGCACCATACGATACATGCATGATCATGGATATGACGTATCGATGCTCTTTGGGATACCAAACTTTTACATAAAATTCGGTTATGCACCCTGCCTCCCAGAACATACCTTGACGGTTAGGGTTAGGGACGCCGAAGAAGCTGAAAGGCTGGATGAATATGATATTAGAGAGTTCACCGAGAATGATATCGACCCGGTATTAAAGATATTCAACGAGAACAATAGAGAGCGAACCTGCACGATCGTCAGGAAGAGGAATAAGTGGATAGGCTTCCGCCGTGGGAAGAGGCCTGGGTATCCGCCACCCGCACTCGTCTGGGAGAAGGGTGATGAAGTGGTTGCATACGTCTCCTTCCACAGATTCATGGATCCAGACAGGGATTATACCCGGTATGACTGCGAGTTTCTGGTCACCGAGATCGGCGTAAAGGAGCGTAGAGTCTTCAGCACGATCCTTAAGGACTTGGCAGCTAAGGCTATGGAACGAAGGTTTGAGCATATTAGATTTAGCCTTCCGTTAGATCATCCATTTACTGAGTACTGCCACAGGTTTGGCTCTGAGTCGGTTGTTAGGTATCATAAGGATAGTGGTGGGATGATGAGGATAATCAACCAGAGAACCCTATTCCATAAGATAGAAGATGAGCTACAGAGGAGGGTTAGGGAGAGGAAGGTTGAGAACGTTCACGTTGAGGTTAAGACGGAGCTCGCCAGCACGGAGTTTAGGGTTAAGGATAGAGAATTATCGGTGGGTGAAGGAAACGGGAGAGGAATGAATAGGATCGAGCTTCCGCAAAGTATACTCACGCAGCTGGTCGTTGGGTATAGAAGCGTCCAAGATGTGGTGAATGATCGGAGGGTTAAGGTTAGGGGTAACATTAGGCTCCTTGAGGCTCTATTCCCAAAGTCCTTCCCATACATGTGGGTGCTTGACCGATTCTAGCTACCATATCGCGTACTCACCGCCCGCAACCAGTTATAACTAGTAACGTAGCTCAGGGAACAAGCCTCCATACCTGCATCCCATAGAGATAATTTATTCTTAACTTTCACGCTTAAGTCTTGGGAGTTACGGCTGGAGAAGGAGACGAGGGAAAGCCATTCTTAATGCTTAATGAAGCCTTCTATATCTAGATTGAACTTTTCCGCGGTCTTGACGAGCTCCTCCCAAGTCTTTTCTGGGATGTGTATGCCCTTCTTAAGCCTCTCCATACGGTTTATATACTCAACCTCACCGGGGGTCATAACTCTCTTGAAGCCCGGTCTCGGCTTTGAGTTCCTCACCCTCCTTATCATGTCGTCTATTTCACTCTTGAATCGGTTTATATCCATGAAACTCTGGATGTTTATCGCCTCTAGGAAGAGGCCATTTCCTCCCCTGAAGCCTTCACTACATGAACATCCAGTTCCGGACAGTATCCCACCCAGAATCTCAACAACCAGTCCGAGGCCGAAACCCTTATACCCGACCTCACCCCCAAACGGCAGGATAGCTCCTCCTTCGTAGAGATCCTTCGGATCATCGCTGAGGTTCCCCTCCTTATCAACTATGCATTTATAGGGCAGCCTCTTCCCCTCATGGAGTTTAACCCTTATCTTTCCCTCCGCGCATATGCTGGTCGCCATATCAAAGATAAATGGTATCTCCTCTCCAACGGGGAAGGCAAAGCTTATCGGGCACGTCCCTAGCATCCGTTCCATTCCGCCGTAGGGTGCGACCCTGGTTATACAGTTCGCCATGGCCACCCCAACCATATCGTTCTCCGCCGCCATCACCGTGTAGTCTGAGAGCCTCCCAACGTGGTTGCAGTTGAACACCGTTACTATCCCAACCGTATTCTCTTTAGCCTTCTCGATCGCTATCCCCATAGCCCTAACGCCTACAACCTGACCGAAACCCCACCTACCATCTATGACGGCGGAGTTCGGGGTTTCACGTATTATCTCAGGTTTGACTCCCACCTTGATCTTTCCTTCAAGGACCCTCTCGACGTATGGTGGTATACGTATAACCCCATGGGAATCATGTCCATCCAGGTTTGCCCTAACTAAGAAGTCGGATACAAGCCTAGCCTCATCCTCAGGGACACCAGCCGCTTTGAAGATCTGAAAACCGATCTCCCTCAAATCTTCAGCCTTTATGGTTGGTATGGCTCTCCCCCCACTCCATGTTATGGTTATGATCAATCATCGCCATGATTTAGCTAATAAGCCTTTAGAGGCCAGTCTACCCAGAAGGAAACATAGGAGTGATTTATCTACTCTGGAGGTGGGTTGGAGCATGAACAAAACTTCAAGAGAGCTGGTTCAGAATAACTTAAAGGCCCTCTCCGTCAACAGATATATATGAACTGGAACCCCTTCTTTTAACTTAATCTGGAGGGTATCAATTTGGCTGGTTTAAGGTTAATTTACGTCGTCATAGATGGGGTTGGCGACTTACCAATAGACGAGTTAGGCGGCAAGACCCCACTCGAGGCCGCCGACACTCCAAACATGGACTTCCTCGCCGAAGCTGGTAAGACCGGCCTCATGTATACTGTTGGTAGAGGTATAGCCCCGGAGAGCGATGTGGCGGTTATATCCATACTTGGATACGACCCATTCAAGTATCACACCGGTAGGGGGCCCTTAGAAGCCTACGGCTCAGGCATAACTATGAAGGATGGAGACTTGGCTTTGAGATGTAACTTTGCAACCGCTGGTCCCGGTTGGAGGATAATAGACCGACGGGTTGGTAGGTCTTTAACAACCGAGGAGGCCTCAGAGCTCGCTGAGGCTATAAATGAGAATGTTAGGTTAGAATCTCATCCGGCAGATTTCATCTTCAAAAATACTATGGGACATAGGGGGGTACTCGTCATAAAGGGTAGGGGTATACGGTTATCGAGCAACATAACAAACACAGACCCAGCCTACGAACAGGTTGGAGGTCTCGGCGTAGTAAGGGTTGGAGCCAGGATGGTGTTGAGGAGATGTACACCTAAAGATGACAGCGAAGCCTCAAGGTGGGCTGCCGACCTCGTTAATGAGTTCATCGAGAAGAGCCATGAGATTTTAGAGAAGCATGAGGTGAACAGGAGAAGGGTTGCTGAGGGCAAGTTGAGCGCAAACATTATATTGACGAGAGACGCCGGTGATAGGGTTCCAAAGTTCTTCAATATATGTGACCGATATGGGGTCCGCTTCGCCTGCTTGGCTGATATGCCTGTTGAGAGGGGGATCGCTAAGCTTGCTGGCATGCACCTCATTGATATCCCGCCACCAACAAGGGGTATAGAGGCCGACTGTAGATTGAGGGTTGACAGGCTCATCGAGGCGCTTCCACACTACGATTGCTTTTACATACAACTGAAGGGACCGGATGAACCAGGACATGATGGAGACTTCAGACGGAAGATGGAGGTGATCGCCCTGATCGATGAACACTTCTTTGGGAGGCTCCTACCAGAGATAGACTTAAGGGATTATATATTCTGTGTAACCGCCGATCACTCAACCCCATGCAAGCTCAAAGCCCACAGCGACGATCCTGTCCCGGTGCTTATATCAGGCGATAAAGTCTCAGCTGATGGGACAACAACATTCTCTGAGAAAGAATGTAGAGGGGGAGAACTGGGCGTTCTGGAGAGAGGTGTCGAACTGATGCCGATATTGATGAATTATTTGAAGAGGGAATTGTGAAGGCTTCCCCTGATCGATTGCGCTTTAGGCTATTCCAGTTAGGAGGCATCGAAAATGGAGAGACGTGAGAAAATCTTCATAGCCTTTACGTTAACGTTGTTACTGGAGGCTTTCTTCGTTGGTTACGCGATCCTTGATATGAACCTGAGGCTTGAGGAATATGGAAGAAGGTTAACATCTGAGCTTGAGAGTCTAAGATGGGAACTCTCAAATATCACCGAGACTTTGAACAGGATCCTTGCTCGCTCAAGACGTTACTACCTCATGATCGATGACGGAGACTTCCTCTCAGGATTTGGTGACGCCTGGCTCAGGGAGGAGTGGAACAAGAATGAGTATACTGTGGTGGAGATGCAGGATGGCATACTACATCTCGAGTGCAACAATACCGGTGAATGGGGGAATGCCGGAGTTTACCAAGGTAAACATATAGATCAATACGACTATGCCCGTAGGTTGCTGGCTATAACTGGCGACTGGAGGCGGGTCTACCTCCCCTACATCGAATATAACGTCGACAACCCGATAGAGTTGGGTGAATACTTCCTTGAGGCGGCGTTCAGAATTAACAAGATAGAGTTCACGAACTACTCCATCACTCATCCGGGTCAGTATGGGAGGGTAAACGTAGGTATAACCTTCATGATCGTATATAATGATGCGGATATCTATGGTGAAGGGGAGAAGATATATTTCGACATAGTCTTCACCGGTTATTGTGTAAACGAGACGCACATATGGAATGTCCCAAAGAACTTTACCTACTGCCATTATTATAGGCACATCCACACCGGATACTTTATCTGGGAGGTGAGGCCGGAAGAGTTTGGCGAATGGATAACCCTGAAGATAGACCTCGGCTACTACCTGAACGGTTTTACGGATCTAATCAAGGAGAGAAAGATATACAAGTATAAGATCATAGGCTTCATAGTCTTCGCAGAATCTTCAGGATGTTACGTAAATGTGGATTACGACTACATAAGAATAGTCTACCAACCTCATTGATCTAGGAATGGCTGCGTAACATCCGGCTAAGAAGGGTTTGGTTAACTCATATACTCTTGGGTCTTCTTCACCCATTTCAGATACATGAAGAAGGCTGCGAGGAAGAGTATGACGACAACGCTCAAGCCGAGGGTGATCAAGATGATCCGATCCATCCCTCACCCACCCCTCAGCTACTAAAAATCCTTCTCATAGCTTCTCACTTAAATCTTTTATTCAAATGCCATATTAAAGAAGTGGTTTGAAACGGTTATCTTCCCATACGTTTTTATATTTGCTTTTAATCCTTTCTTTGAGAGTGTGGGAGGACAAGGATAAAATTGGGGATGAGGTCCTTCCTTAGGTCCTGCATGAGGCTGCTTCAGCTCTCAAAGAAACCGGGGAAGAGTGAGCTCTGGCTATCGATCAAGATATGCTTCCTCGGGATAACTTTAATCGGACTTATAGGGTTCATCATAAAGATACTGTCAACTCTACTTACCGTTGGGCTATTCGGAGGTTAACAGCGTATGGATGAAGCTGAAGAAGAGAGGGAAGGTAGACCCCGCACATCCATATACACGATCAGGACGACAGCTGGGCAGGAGAAGAATGTAGCCAACCTCATCGCCAGCAGGGTTGAGGTCCACAAGTTACCCGTGAAGGCCATACTCGTACCCGAGGCCTTGAAGGGCTACATCTTCATCGAGGCTGAGGGGCCACACATCGTGGAGGACGCAATCGCTGGCATAAAGCATGTTAGGTTGAGAGTTCAGGGGATGGTCCCGTTCTCTGAGATTGAGAAGTATATAGTAACCAAACCCGTTATAGAGGGGCTAGATGTTGGTGACGTAGTCGAGATTATAGGTGGACCATTTAAGGGTATGAGGGCTAAGATAACGAGAGTTGAGAGGGCCAAGGAGGAAGTGACCATTGAACTATTGGAGGCAACCTTCACTCTACCAGTGACCGTTCATGCGGATTATGTGAAGCTGATCGAGAAGGCTAAGGAGTGAACGGATTATGGTGGAGAAGAAGGTTATCGAGGTACTAGTTGATGGAGGTAAGGCTACAGCTGGTCCACCCTTAGGCCCAGCTTTAGGCCCCCTGGGCGTAAACGTCCTCGCCGTTGTTAACAAGATAAACGAGGTGACGAAGGAATACTCCGGTATGAGGGTTCCAGTCAAGGTTATAGTTGACCCCGAGACCAAAGAGTTTGAGGTCTCAGTAGGCGTACCCACAACATCAGCCTTAATAGTTAGGGAGGCTGGGATAGAGAAAGGTTCAAGCGCGCCGAATAGGGAGAAGGTTGGAAACCTCTCCATAGAGCAGGTTGTAAAGATAGCGAAAATGAAGAGGGAATCCCTCCTAGCCAAGACCCTCAAGGCGGCTGTGAAGGAGATACTCGGAAGCTGCGTAAGTATGGGTGTAACAGTTGAGGGTAAGGACCCCCGCGAAGTCCAGAGGGAGATAGATGAGGGCGTATACGACTCGATTCTTAAGGAAGGACAACAGTAAACATGATGAAGAGCGTGGTGAGAGATGCCTATAGATGATAAGAAGGTCCGCGACGCGATAAGAGAGCTTAGGGAGAAGACTAAAAAGAGGAACTTCAACCAGTCGGTTGAGCTTATCATAAACCTACGTGACGTTGACATGAAGAGGCCTGAGGAGAGGATACAGGAGCTGATAGAGCTCCCCCACCCGATAGGTAAGGAGGTTAAGGTATGCGTCTTCGCAACTGGGGATATGGCCCTAAGAGCTAGGAGGAGCGGTGCGGATATGGTCTTGGGTAGGGAGGAGATAGAAGCCCTACTTAATGACAAGAAGGAACAGAGGAGGATAGCTAATAGCGTCGACTTCTTCCTCGCTGAACCCACATTGATGCCCTTGATAGGTAGGGTCTTCGGCTCAATCCTCGGGCCTAGGGGGAAGATGCCTAGACCAGTACCCCCAACTGCGGATATAGGGCGGGAGATCGACAGGGCTAGGAGGATGGTCCTTGTCAGGACTAGAGGGCAACCAGTTTTACACTGCAGGGTAGGGACAGAGAACATGACAGACGAGGAACTGACCGATAACATCCAGACCGTTCTTAGGAGGATAGAGGGGAGGCTGAGGAGGGGGATGAGAAATATAAAGTCAGTATTCCTCAAGATGACCATGGGTCCATCCGTCAGAGTAAACATCTAAGCATAATATTGAATGAGAGGGATGGAGGTAAAAAGATTGCAGCGTCAAACCTTGTTAAGGAAGGCTGAGGAGGTCGAGGAGGTAAGGAAGCTAATCGAACAGTATAGGGTTATAGGCATCGCCGATTTACACAAGGTTAGAGCACCCCAACTCCAAGCTTTGAGAGGAAAGCTTAGGGGGAGCGCCTACCTGAGGGTTGTGAAGAATAAGATAATGGAGAGAGCTCTAGCGAAGAGCGGTGATAAACCCAACATAGACAAGTTAAAGGAATACCTCCAAGGCTCCAACATCTTCCTATTCACAAACCTCAACCCCTTCAAGTTGGCCATGCTCCTCGAGAAGAGCAAAGTCAAGGCTATGGCTAAGGCTGGCGATGTCGCAGCTGAGGATATCATAGTCCCGGCTGGTAATACGGGTCTACCCCCAGGCCCCATCATAAGCCAACTCAACGCTGTCGGCTTACCGACTAGGATAGAGGCCGGCAGCGTCTGGATAAACCGTGATACCCTAGTCGCTAGGAAGGGTGAGGTTATATCTCAAAGGCTTGCAGCAGTCCTGTCTAAACTCGGCATAAAGTCTGTCGAGGTCGGCCTATCCTTGAAGGTTGTCTACGATGATGGTCTGATAATACCGGAGGAGGAGCTCCATATCGATCTAGAGGAGGTTAAGCGTAAATTTGTGGACGCTTACACGCAGGCCTTCAATCTATCACTGAACTCAGCATACCCAACGACCGAGAACATCACAAGTTTAATCCAGATGGCCCACCAACGGGCCTACAACCTAACCATAAACGCAGGTATAATCACGCCGGAGTCGATAGTCGACTTAATAAGGAAGGCTTACATAGAAGCGGCAACCCTACAAATGAAGCTTAACCTGTAGAAGAGAGGAATTAACAATCGAAAGAGCAATTAAATAGTTATGGCTGATCAGTAAGAATCATGAAATTCTTTCCTCAGGGGTCTAACTGTGAGAGTTTTCCCAGCATCTATTAAAAAATGGAGAGGGTTCGCCCCAAACCTTGTTAGAAGTAGGATATCCCTCATAGTAATTCTGGCCTTATTGAGCCGTTTGATCTACATAACTTTCACAGTTGATCCAGAGTACGACAGCTACGACAGGTTTGTTAAGGGGATACTTTTACTACCCAACCCCTACGACTTCAGACATCACTGGTGCTGGCTCCCCCTATTCCAGTATATAGATTCAATCCTATACTGGTTGACTGGATCCTACACATCCGTCCGGATATTCTCCACGATCTGTGGGTCAACATCGATAATCTTACTTTACAAGATTACGCTTAAGGTCTCAGGGTTGGAGGAAGCCGCGTTCATCTCCTCCCTCTTGATGACCTTCAACCCGCTCGTCTTCATCTATGATACAACGGGAATGACGGAGCCATTCTTCACGATGCTCCTGCTCTCTGTGTTATATTTCTTCATTCACGATAGGGTTCTCTTGGGATCAATCCCCATAGCCATCTCATGCCTCGTAAGGTATGAGGCTTGGTTCCTATCACCCATCTTGTACTTCCTCGCACTCGTTAGAAGGCGTTCAAAGCTTTGGGTTGTGGTGTTAAGCGGCTTGATCCCTTTGGCCTCTATAGGTTTATGGCTATACATAAACTATGCATATTATGGTGATCCGCTGAAGTTTCTAAAGCTTCTGGAGGGCTATCTGGCTACGCGGCTTCAACGCCCCTCGCTAGGTGAGGGGGGACTTTTAAGTGTTGAGACCTTTCTCCTTCCTTTTCGGCATCTGGTTGGCTATCTACTCTTCCTTACGCCTCCGGTCTTCTTTGAGGCGATATTGGGGATCAAGAGGTGTGTACGGCGTGACCTTGACACCATTACT
Organism: Candidatus Bathyarchaeota archaeon; assembly: GCA_003662645.1. Lineage (GTDB taxonomy): Archaea > Thermoproteota > Bathyarchaeia > Bathyarchaeales > B26-1 > B17-G17. The sequence goes on along the minus strand of QMYL01000006.1, from coordinate 579 downwards.
TTAGCGGTCTTAGCTCTTTCTTACCTGTCGCTGCATACCTACTTCCTGATCTCCGGGAGAAGCGAAGGGTGGTTTAGATATTGCATACCGGGTATTCCAATCTTTATATTCTTCGCCGCCCATCATGTTGTTAAAAGGGAGAAGAAGCTAATAACACCTTACAGGTTTCTCTCAGCCTCTTTAATCTTATCTCTCGCCTCGATAGTTGTGATGACCATCTGGAACATATACGCCATGACCCCGATATTAGAGACAAGCCTCTGGCTTAAGACTAACGCCAAAGATGGGAGGATACTCTGCATAAGGACCCCAATAATGGTTCTCTCAGGGATACCGGTTGAACGGTTCGTCTTCTTATGGAGTAGGGATATAGACCGCCCGGTCTTCTTGAGGTTTCTAGAGCGTGAAAACATCTCCTATGTGGTCTCCCACTTCGGCTACTACTCAAACCTCTGCGAGAATTTCACGATTGCCTTCTCATCGACGGAGAGCCTCTACACGATATACGTAGTCAACAGAACCGCCATCAAACCTTAATACCATGTCAGTTCGGGTTCAGTAAGGTTTTTACGAATTGAG
>QMYL01000005.1 GCA_003662645.1 Candidatus Bathyarchaeota archaeon | reverse complement strand
TGTGTATGCGACATCATCTAGGAGTAGTGGGTGGTACTCGAGTATCCTCCACCCATGAACCCCTGTGTGGAAGTCGAGCACCACCCCCAGCTCCTGAGCTTTGGAGTAGAAGCCGTATATCCCCCTATCGTTCAGCCTGAACCTTTGTATAGCTGGGTGGAGCTTAACCCCCAGCAACCCCAGACTCCAAGCCTTCTCAAGCCTCTCCACGGAGTCCCTGGAGGACGGATTTATACATGCGAAGCCTACTATCTCTGGGTAGCTGGGCAACATCCTAGCTAACCACTCGTTCGGGTCTCCCACACTCTGCGGTGTCCACTCCTCAAAGGGAGCGAAGGCTACAGCCCTATCGATCCCGCATTCCTTCATCGTCTCGATTAGGGCCTCCAGAGTTCCGTCGGCCCTCATGCTCTCGGGGAAGACGTGGCAGTGGTTTACGAACAACTCTCACCCTCCCGGATCCAAGCTTCCAGTCCTAAAAGCCTTTTAGCGTTTTACATTCACTATCTTATTTTCGGTCGCAATTAAAATCCTTTAGGCCTAAATCAGGAGGTCCCTAAACCTCCACTTCGTGAACGTTCAAGAACCCCCTCGGGGTGCGTATATACGTTGAACTTGGAACCCCTAGTGAAGCCGATGAGCGTTATACCGAATTCCTCAGCGATCTCTATCCCCCTATCCGTTGGAGCCGAGGTGGACACCATTACCGAGATCCCAGCTCGGGCAGCCCTCATGACCATGTCTGAGGTGAGCCTCCCAGTTGAAGCCAGCAGGGTTGCCCTTAAGTCTACACCCTTCAGGAGGGCCTCACCCAATACCTTATCGACCGCGTTACGTCTACTCACATCCTCCGAGAAGGCGATGACCTCCCCATTCCGATCTAATAGGGCTGAGGCGTGGGTTCCACCAGTCCTCCTGAATATCTGGGCCTTAGAGTTCAACACATCAACGGCGCGGAGTATGACCGTTGGGTTAAACCTAACCTTCGCCGTTTCTTCGATCACCCAAAAAACCTTCCGGGTATGGGGTGTCTTAGACTTCTCTGACAGCCGAATGTGAACCTTGCCTCCAGATACTGTTAGACTCTTCACTTCGTCTAGACCGTTTATCACGCCCTCACTAAGGAGGCGTCCAACGGCTAGCTCCCTAACCTTCCTTGGGGAGGATAGGAGTGTTGCGTGACGCTTACCATTTGTGTACAACTCTATTCTACACTCAACAGCCACCTCATCCCTTACCGGTTTGATGGAGCCATCCTCGAGGTTGACCCTCAAAACCTCACGTTCAGTTACGGGTTCCTCCCTCATCCATCAAGGCGCCTCCGAGACTATCCATCACTAACCGTCGATAACATGCTTCCGGTCCTGTAACCCTCCATATCGAGGGCAACATACTTGAAGCCCAACCTCCTCAACTCGGCAGCTATCCGGCTCATAACCCCAAGATCGAGGAGCAGATCCATCTCGTTCCTACCGACCTCTATCCTAGCTAAGCCGTTGTGGTCTCTAACCCTAACCTGCCGGACACCAGTTAGACCTCTGATTAAAGACTCAGCCCTACCAATCCTTTCAAGGCGTTTAGCCGTTATCCTCTCCCCGAAGGGTATGCGTGATGCCAAACAAGCCAGGGGAGGCTTATCCCTAACCGACAGCCTGAACCTCCTTGCCAGTGTGCGGATCTCATCCTTCGTGAACCCGTTCTCCACCCATGGGCTGTAGACGTTTTCCCTCTCCCTCACAGCTTTGAAGCCCGGCCTATGACCGTTTAGGTCTGAGTAGTTTGTACCCTCAAAGATCGCTCCGAAGCCGAGCTCCTCCGCCACCCTCTGCAGGGAGTCAAGTAGTCTACTCTTGCAGTAGTAGCAACGGTCTTCGGGGTTTCTAACAAAATTCTCATCCTCCAGCTCGTTGGTCTCTATGAGTATGTGTTTTATCCCTATCTCCTCGGCTATCCTCTTAGCGTCCTCGAGCTCCCATGGTGGATATATGGGTGAGACGGCGGTTACGGCTGCGGCCTTCTCCCCAAGGATTTGGTAGCAGATGTAAGCCAGCGTCGAGCTGTCCAACCCACCAGAGAAAGCTATGACTACCCCGTTCCTCCCCTTCTCGGATATGAATCCCCTCAACCTAACAAGCTTCTCATCCAAGGTTGCCATAGAAAGCAGTCTCCCCGAGAATCGTAACATCCATCTCTAATAAAAGTTATTGCACCTAAGCATCCGTGAAAAGCTTTATACCGCATCATCAAAGAAGTTATGAGAATAGGCCGCGATTCCCCGGAGAAGAAGACTGTTGAGGATATACACCGAGATACTCGCCATTGGTCGGGAATACTAAAGGATAGAAGTCTACCGATCGACGTTATAGCCTTCGGTGAGGATAAAGATGAACGAGTCCATAAGGAAACTTGAAGAACTAGTCACCCCGATTAGCGGAAGTCTAAGGAACATAGAGATAGACCCGTGTTTAGAGACTTAAGACGGAGATCTTATAAACAATCCATCAGTTATGCGTATTAAGGTGGTAACTTTGCGACCTCCATGCGAGACAACTGCAAGGTATCTTCTACCCATCTTCAGGGCGCTCATCGCAAAGGAGCTAATCGAGAGGTACAACTTCACACAGGTAGAGGTCGCCGAGAAACTCGGAACAACCCAAGCTGCGGTTAGCCAATACATCCAATCTAAGCGTGGATATGGGGGTATAAACCGCTTTGAGGAGTCGATGGAGATCATCAGGAGCGTGACCAGCAGGATAGCGAGGGGCATAGCTGAAGGAAGCATGGACTCCGAGGATGTTACGACCGGCCTCTGCAATCTATGTAAAGCTCTACGAGGTGAAAGGTAGGGCTTACCTAAACCACATCATTCCACGCTATTAACTCAACAATGAAAAGACGCATGATTTAATAGAATTTATTAAATACTATGGCTACGTTTTATTAATTATGCCGATCGTCAGCATCTCTCTTACATCGGAGTTATTGAAGAAGATAGATGCACTCATGAGGGAGAGGGGATACTCAAGCCGCTCAGAGCTCATCAGGGATGCTGTTAGAGACTTCTTATCGGAATATGAACTCGGAAGGTTTGAGAAGGGTAGGGTTACAGCTACCATAACGGTTATCTCTAGGCATGAACGGCGCGATGTCGACGAGAGGCTTATGAGGCTCAGACATGAACACGACGAACTGGTCTTCGGCAACATGCATGTCCATATCGGAAAGACATACTGCTTAGAGATATTCATAACTCAGGGTGAAGCCGATGAGGTCCTGAACTTCATAGGCAGGATAAGGGCGATAAGGGGAGTCCAACAGGTGAAGTATACGGTTACACCGATCACGCCCTAAACATTGAATAAGAGCCTCCATGGTTGATTAAGATGCCCATCCCATGCCGACGTTGCGGCTCAGCCGACGCGGAGGTATATATACCATACGCAAGGTTGAGCCTATGCCCAGAATGCTTCAGGGACTTCTATGTTAAGAGGATAAAGCGGACAGTAGAGGAGTTCAGAATGTTCAGAACCGACGACCGCGTCGGAGTTGCGGTTTCAGGGGGTAAGGACAGCACAGCCCTCCTACACGGACTGAAGGAGGCCTTCCCAAACATGGAGTTCGTCGCCTTGCACGTCGATCTAGGAATCGAGGGCTACTCCGAGGAGTGTAGAGAGAAGGTCGAGAAACTAACAGAAGTCCTAGATGTTGAACTCGAGGTCTATGATCTAAAGGAGGAGCTGGGCTTCACGATAGACGATTTCAAGAGGACTATTTACCGACGAAAGATATGCTCCGCCTGTGGAACGGTGAAGAGACACATCTTCGAGGTCCTGGCTGGGAGGGTCGGCGTGAAGGTTCTGGCAACCGGCCACAACCTAGACGACATCGTCGGGGTGATGTTGAATAACTTCTTCTCCGGCAATTGGTCTCAACTTGTTAGGTTGAGGCCCGTCCTTGAACCGGTGGAGCCGAACCAGACTTTAAAGGTTAAACCCTTAATTACGACTCCAGAGGATGAGAATCTACTCTACTGCCTCTACTCCGACCTCCCATTCAGGGAGGAGAACTGCCCACATGCACATAAGGAGAGGATATCAAGGAATAGGGAGATACTCGAGTTTCTATCTAAGAGAAACCCAAACTTCAGACACCAGATGTTGAGGAACTTCCTCAAACTGATACCGATACTCGAAGAGGCGATTGAGAAGCCTAAGTATAGAAGGTGCAGGATCTGTGGCTATCCATCCTCATCCGACGTCTGTGCCTTCTGCAGGAGGGTTGAACTCGTAAGGAAGGCCAAGGGGATGAACATAAAAACTGAGAAGGCTTAAAAATGGGCGTTTAGGCCCTAGTCCTCAACTTGTAGAGTATCACTACCACCACGATGATGACGACAGCCGCTATGCACCCGTACAATACCAGAGACGTTAGAGGCATAGCCTCCTTCATCTTAACGGTCACCGTCTTGGATGTCTGGTGCGAGGTATACCCACCCTTCTCAGCTCTAATGACGATATCATAGGTTCCCTCAGCCAGCCCAGTTGTATCGATGGTTCCCTCATAGTTCCCATTGCCCTTATCTGTCAGCTGCACTATCTTCCCGCCAAGCCTAACTGTAACCCTCACATCCGCCACCGGGTTCCCCTCCTCATCCTTCACAACCGCAGACACCGTTACGGGCTCTCCCACAGTCACAACCTCAGGTGATAGCTGAGCTGTCACCTTTAACGGAACCACCTCAACGATGGACCAGACCGAGAGGTGCGTGACGTGGGCCGTTAGGTAGCCATCCGCATCCATCCAGCTCGGCACCAAGATCCAGCTCGAGCCGTTCCAGTACACCCAACTGAGCCTGGAGGCGTTTATCGACCTGCCGAGTTCGGACTCTAAGGCCGTCTTATTTATGTATAACCTTAGGGTTGCATTGACCCTCAAAGTCGCGTTATGCCTGATATCCAAGTAGATTCCTATATCTCTATCAAGCTTCCTTACACCCTCCGGCGTGGAGACGGTCATGTTCATCATCAGGTTTAGGGACTCACCCGGTTTCAGGTCTAAGATTAGGTAATGCATCACAACCCTAGAGCTGACCGTTAGATTTAGCCGTAGACACCTACTCGAGTTTACCGTCAGGATGACATTTCGGAATAGGAGTACCGTCATTCTATTAGCCTGAACCTCCCCAACGAACATCTTAGGTACAACCTTAGAATGGTTATAGGTCACGGTATCCGCTGGGATACCCGGGATATTCGGCGACGGAACCGGCAGCACCTCAAGGGTGGTCGGGTAGACGCCCATGCTCGGATCATGCTCTAAGGTATTACTCCCGAAGTATGGATAGCAGATGTAGAACCGGAGGGCTTCACCATCCGTCCGATAGGAGGCTGTAACATTGACCAAACCCTCAGCCGTTCCATTAAATACCTTAGCCTTAACCAACGAGTCAAAGTGCGCTCTGGTCCGGTTCGTCTTAACTCCACGGAATACAACCGAGGTCTCATTGGCGTGGGGTGGAGCCTCAATTCGACGCTCAATAGTCATATTCCTTGATACATCAACCCTATGCCCCCTGATGAAGGGTTCGTGGCGCTCCCCAGCCTTCGGCCCACTCTCCCAGCTTATATCCCACCTGAGAGCCAGCATACTGTGATCCGTCAACCACGGCCAGTTCTTTATAACAACGTCAACCTTGAGCTCAGCCCCTCCGGTCATGTTATAGTATACGGCTTGATCATTCGCGGTGACGTTGAGTCGTGTATCATTTAGGTATATTCTGCATCTGAGTTCTATGTACAAGTCCCTAAAGATCGGTGACCTTGTTCCATTCAGAGTGAAGTTGAAGCCGACGCCGAGGATCGCCTCATCCGATGTTATGTTATAGAAACCGCTGAAGTTCCACCCCCTCGCGCCTTCGGAGAAGGAGAAGATTGGTGTATGGAACAGGCCCGGCCCCGTATCGGTCGGCCTAACGGTCTCATTATGTTGGAAAGCTGAATCGTTATTTCCATCGATGAACTCGGCCAACTGCACAAACTTCACATGATAGACCGTGCTGTTATCCTCCGTATACCAGAAGTGGAAGTGTGGGATTATCCCGCTGGAGACCTTAACGGTGATATTCTCAGCCGTGACCGTATAGAGGCCAGCCTTCACCTTCTCACATCTTACCTTATGCCCCTTCGACATACCCGGCTTCACGGCGTAACTCGGTATACAAATCACGAGCAATAGAGATAGAAGAATTAGTGATGATGCAGCTAAACTTAACATCATTTTCCTACCAATCTTAATATTAGTCATACACTTAGCCTCCTAACTAATTGGTGAACACCCGCTATTTAACCTTATTCAACAAATTTTAATATAAGGCCGCCCTGAATCAATGGATGGATTTCTAGGGAGGGTATAAACCGTGATCAGGGTTAGGTTAGCTAGGGCGGAGGATATTGAACCATCCTGTGAGATCGCAGTAGAGGCCTGGGAGCCCATCTACGACAATTATAGGAGGATACTTGGAGATGAACTCTTCAACATCCTCCATAAGGGCTGGGAGGAGAGGAAGGCGAACTCGATTAGGGAGCATTACAAGAGACATCCAAACTGGATGCTCGTCACAGAGATGGACGGCGAGATCTTGGGATTCATAACGTTCACACTCGACAGGGAGAAGATGATAGGTGAAATAGGAAACAACGCGGTAAAACCGAAGTATCAGGGGAGGGGTATAGGGACAGAACAGTACAGAAGGGTAATCGAGATATTCAAATACGAAGGGATGAGATTCGCCACGGTTACAACGGGCCTGGACGATGCGCATAAACCGGCAAGGAGGGCCTACAAGAAGGTCGGTTTCAACAAGGCTATACCCATGGTAACCTACTACATGAAACTCCAATAAAGGCTGAGAGTTTCCAATCCGAGGATAACAGCCACGGCGTTACTGGAACCGATCCACCGACACTATATCCTCGAGGCTCTTCCTAGGCCCAGGCTCGGAGAAGCCCTCACCCCTTGGATACCCGAGCGGGGTTAAGGCTACGACGTTGACATCATCTGGGATGTTAAGTATCCTCTTAACGGCCTCATTATCGAAGGAGCCTATCCAGCAAGTCCCAAGCCCCTCAGCCCTAGCGGCTAGGATGAGATGGGTGAAGGCTATCGCCACATCGACTAGCATGCTCATGTCGCCCATGTATCCTCCACGGTTATAGTGGATGTTGTATCCACAAGCAACTATCACAACTGGAGCCTCAGCTATGAAGCTCTGGTTATGACAGGCTTCGACAAGCCTCCTCTTAACCTCCTCATCCCTGACTACTATGAACTTCCATGGTTGACGGTTTGAGCCGGATGGAGCTATCCTCGCAGCCTCCAGAACCCTCCTCAACACATCCTCGGGTACTGGATCCGGCTTATAAGAGCGGATACTCCTCCTGGTACGTATAACCTCGTAAAACTCCATTCTCCCTTCCTCCACAACTTTGATTGGAGCGTTAGAATAAAAGCTTTACCGCTGCTAGAATCTGGATTATATTCGTGAAGGCCTTCTCGGGATTCTCTTAAAATATCCCTATCCCAGCTATTCGCCCAACCGCTATGGCTCGGAATAATACAAAGTTGAGCCTTAAAGATTGAGCTGTTATTAAGCCGAGGTTGACACTGAAGAACCTTGAACCAGTTTAATAGAAGGAGGTACCAGCCCCGTGCTTACAGGCTCATTCTTCGGCAATACCATGGCCAATAGGTAGTATCATTATAGGCCTCAGCCATTAGGGGACTACCAGAAAGCCTAACCCGAGGGATCGCCGTCTTATTGAGGCCGACCAGTAAGGTGCATATTAACATGATCGGCCACTGGACCTCGTTCAGATCCATCATCAAGTTTAGCGGTTTCCCTCTTCTTCTGATTTGGTTGGCCATTCACTCCTCCTTTCCCCCAAGGTCTCCGATGTACTTTGTGAAGACCTGTTCCCAATCAACTTTGAGCATGGCCACTATGATCACGACTAGGAGGAGCGCTGTCACAATCACGCTTAGATCCCCAGCTTCACCGAAGTAGTTGCGTACAATATCTATAGAGAACTTGCCGGAGTAGGCCAGTATGAAGCACATGAGGAGTTTACCCACAAGGCATGGCATGAAGGCCTTGATGAACTTGTATCTGAGCATGCCCAGCGGTATGAAGAGGAGGTCATCCGGCAGCGGCGTCAAGGCGAACAGAAATATCGTTATAGACCCGTAACGGTTCAGTACCTTAAGCATGTAATCCATCTTCTTCCTCCTCTCCTCACTTATGACTGCCCTCCCATAGTATCCTAGGATGTAACCGAAGAACTCTCCAAGGCTCGAGCCCAGGCCGCCCATCAAAGCTACGAGGAAGGGGTCGAGGAGGTGGCCCATCGTGAATATAATTAGGGTGTATGGTATTGGGAAGACTATCGACATAGCTCCGATTAGGCTGACCAAGAATACGCCCAAATAGCCGTACTGGTAAGCGAGCTGCTCTATCCATCCCTCCAAGCCCTGACCAGCCATGAGTATGCTGAGCCAAACCCCCAACATAAATCCCACAATATACTAACTTCTCTTTCTACTATGTAGCTTAAAAGTATACCCCAGAATTTTTAATTCTCAGAAATCCTTCCTATAAGTAGTAGACCACATCATCGGTGAATCTTAAATTGAGGAGTTACGAGAGGGTCGTCGCAACCATAAACTTGGAGAGCCCAGACCGCGCGCCGATTATGCACTCACCTCTACCGGGAGCCCTAATCAAGTATGGAGAGAAACTGAACGCTATCTTTGTTAGGTATCCACAGGACTTTGGGCCATCAAGGTTCACCATACCCAAACCAGAGGAGCTCCCACCCCAGTATAAAATGGGAACCCACAGGGATAAGTGGGGAGTCCTCTGGAGGTCATCGGTTGATGGGATACATGGACAAGTCTGCGATTACCCAATAAAGAGCTGGGACAGCTTTGAGGATTATAGGTTTCCACCCTTAAAAGTTCCCTTGGAGGAGTTAAGGGATAGGGTCTCCAAGCTCAGGAGGAAGGGGTACTTCGTCATCCTAGGCTTTGAGCCCGGAAACTTCTTCGAGAGAATGCAGTGGCTTAGGGGGTTCAGGAACCTCCTCCTAGACTTCCTAACCAAACCTAAGGGGCTCTATGAGCTTGCGGATAGACTTCTGGATTACTGTTTGAGGTCTATAAGTCGCGTTTTGGAGGCTAAACCGGACGCCGTAAGCTTCGCCGACGATTGGGGTACACAGGATAGGCTGATGGTTAAACCAGACTTCTGGAGGAGTTTCTTCAAACCACGATATAGGGAGATGTTCAAGCTGGTCCATGAACACGGAGCATACGTCTACTTCCACAGTGATGGATACATAATGGATGTTATACCAGACCTGATCGAGATAGGTGTAGACATACTGAACCCCCAGTTTTCTTGCTTCAAGCTTGAGGAGCTCGCTAACGCCGTGTACGAGAAGGTCTGTGTATGTAGCGATATAGATAGGCAATATATACTACCAAAAGGGACGCCCAGCGAAGTAGAAGCCTACGTGAAGGATGTCGTAGAATTATTCAGCCACGAAGGGAGAGGAGGCTTGATCTGCAGAGGGGAGATAAACATCGACGTCCCCCTCAAGAACGTTAGAGCCATGTATAGGGCGTTCAAGAGGTACGGAAGATACAGGTGAGGAAAAGAATCACACTTTGAACATGCCATCAAAAACCCGTCGAAACCTTAAAATCTTCGTCTACCCGATATGTTATCGGCTTGATGGGTATGGCTATTAGGCGCCTGGACGAGTTCTTCAATATCCCGGAGCCTCCCGAAAAGGGTGGAGAGGTTGAAGCTTCAAAAGAGAGTTCAGAATCGAAGGTTACGAGGGAACCTGAGGAGAGGACTCCGGTAGAGGAGGAGGTTACCCCAAGGGATCTCCCTCCCTCATACTTCATATCAGCAACCTATGATGGGAAGAGGAGGAGCGCATGTATAAAACTCTACGAACCAGGGTCTAGGAGGATATACCTCTGGTACGACACAACCGGCCATAAACCCTACTGCTTCACGAACATACCAAAAGAGGAGCTTGAGAAGCTGGATCGCCTGATTAACCACCCGGGTTTCGACCATCTCGAGACTGTGGAGAAGTACGACGCCCTCCTAGACCGTAAGGTCACCATAACAAAGGTTGTGGCGACGGATCCACTGGCTATAGGAGGCCGACCGAGAGGATGCATAAGGGATATAATACCTGAGGAGTACCCAAAGGTCTTCGGGCAGAAGAGGGAGGTTAAGGTTTGGGAGGCTGCGATAAAGTACTACCAGTGCTACATCTACGATAGGGGTCTAGCCCCAGGAATGGTGTACGAGATCAAGGATGGGGAACTTGTACCAGCTCAGCATGGTGAGTATAAGGCCTATGAGGAGAAGGTTGAGAAGCTCATCGAGTCCTACTTCAAGGACGAGCCGGATGACATCTTACCGTACGTCGAGATGTGGGCTAAGCTCCTGGAGTGCCCAGCCCCAAGGTTCAGGAGGGCTGCATTGGACATCGAGGTCTTCTCACCGTGGGTTGAGGCCACAGGTCTACCGAGGGTTCCAGATCCCCGTGAGGCCAGCTATGAGGTTATCTGCGCCTCGCTGGTCGATTCTGATGGTTTGAAGAGAGTTCTAATATTGAGGCGTGAGGGTGTTGAGGAGGGACCCCTAGACCTTCCACCAGATGTTAGGGTTGAGTTCTACGAGAGGGAGAGGGACTTAATCTCAGCGATCTTTAGGGCTCTGAGGGAGTATCCATTCATCATAACCTTCAACGGTGACGACTTCGACCTTCGTTACCTATTCCATAGGGCTGAAAGATTGGGCTTCGATAGGGATGAGATACCGATAAGCCTCGGCAGGAATGTGTGCCTGCTACGTTACGGCATACATATAGACCTCTACAAGTTCTTCGGGAACAAGTCCATCCAGATATACGCCTTCGGACAGAGGTATCGGAATATAACCCTAGACGAGGTAAGTAGAGCTCTAATTGGAAAGTCCAAGATCGAGATATCGAAGCCGATCTCGGACCTGGCCTACGGTGAACTCGCAAGATACTGCTTAAATGACGCCGAACTGACGTACGAGCTGACATCCTACAACGACGACCTCGTCATGAAGCTCCTACTCGCCCTAACCAGGATCAGCAGGATGCCCATGGAGGATGTGAGCCGTCAGGGGGTCTCACGCTGGATTAGGAGCTTCATGCAATACGAACATAGGCGTTTAGGCATGCTGATACCGAATAAGGAGGATATACTCGCCGTTAAGGGGAAGACGGCCACGAAGGCTATAATAAAGGGTAAGAAGTACATGGGGGCCATAGTCGTCGACCCAGTTCCGGGCGTACACTTCAACGTTGTCGTCATGGACTTCCAGAGTCTATACCCATCCATAATTAAGGTGCACAATATAGGATATCAGTCCATATTATGCCCACATAAGGAGTGTATGGATAATAAGGTTCCAGGAACACCTCACTGGATATGCAAGAAGAACCGTTCGTTAGAGAGCAAACTTATAGGCTCGCTCAGGGATTTGAGGGTCAGATACTATAAGCCTAAGGCTAAGGATAAGAGCCTTCCAGACGAGAGGAGGAGTTGGTATAACGTAATCCAGAGCGCGTTGAAGGTTATACTAAACGCCTCCTATGGAGTCTTCGGGGCTGAAACCTTCGACCTCTACTGTCCACCAGCAGCTGAGGCGACGGCTGCCTACGGGAGGGATATAATACTCCGCACCATAAATAAGGCCAAGGAACTCGGTGTAGAGGTGATATACGGCGACACAGACAGCCTCTTCCTGAAGAACCCATCTAAGGAGCAGATGGAGGCCATAAAGGAGTGGACAGAGGAGAGCTTGGAGATGGAGCTCGATGTCGATAAGGTTTACCGATACGCAGTCCTCAGCTCTAGGAAGAAGAACTACCTCGGGGTTACACTCGATGGGATGGTCGAGGTTAAGGGCTTGACGGGAAAGAAGCGGCACATCCCGCTTCTGATAAAGAGAGCCTTCGACGAGATGGAGAGTAGGCTCAGCAAGGTTAGAACTCCAGCCGAGTTCGAGGACGCTCTAGCGGATATTAAGAAGGTTATACATGACTGCTACCTGAAGTTGAGGAGGAGGGAGTGGGGCGACTTGAATGAGCTTGCGTTCGAGGTTGTTCTGGGTAAGGTTCCGAGGGCATATGACAAGACTACACCCCAACATGTGAAGGCTGCCCTACTACTGCAGAAGAGGGGAGAGGAGTTGAAGGCTGGAGATGTCATAAGGTTCGTGAAGGTCGTGAGGGAGCCCCACGTTAAACCTGTCAAGATGGCATCAGACAATGAGATCGATGTTGATAAGTATATCGACTACCTCCGTTCGACCTTCGACCAGATCCTAGACGCCCTAGGTTTGGAGTTTGATGAGATAATAGGCTACACGAGGCTTGAACAGTTCATATAGGATTCAGAATTTTAGATTAAAGTTTTAGGTGGCCTTCATCTTCTCGTACATCTTCTCGAGGGTCCAGCGTATCGCGGACCTGAGCTCCCTCTCCCTACTGGGGGTTACATTGCTCACAACTATCTCACGGATTATATCGCCTTCCCTCATTATATCGTAGGAGATGGCGGCCTCCGGGAGTATCTCACCCTTCCTAACGGCCTCCTGATCCCTCTCAACCATCTTCCTCAAAACCCTATCGACCAGAAAGGTCATGAAGGGCGGTGTGTTTATGTTAAAGCTCTTATCCGCCGCTGGAACTATCCTCAGAGCGTTCTCCTCACGGTAGACATCGGCCAAGAGTTCACCCGTGACCGTCTTAAGCTGGAAGGTTGGGGGCTTAGGCGGGGTTGGTGTCGGCCTTAATTCCGGAACCTCCCCCTTAGGAACCTCCAACCTCTTAAAGCTCTTCTTTAGTAATAGATCGTTTACGAACTTGAGGACAACCCTCAAACCCTCAAGCTCTGCCTCTAACCTCCGAGTGCGCTCTTCCAGTATATCCCTAAGCTCAGCTATCTTCTTCAGATCTACCTCCTCTTCGGTCAACTCACCATCCTCACATGGATTAATACAGGTTCAACCCTTATC
>QMYL01000004.1 GCA_003662645.1 Candidatus Bathyarchaeota archaeon | reverse complement strand
GGAGAAGCTCTCAAGGGCCACCGGCGGGAGGATAGTGACGAACCTAGACGACCTGAAGCCTGAAGACCTGGGATACGCGGAGCGCGTAGAGGAGCGTAAGGTCGGAGACGACAAGATGGTGTTCATAGAGGGATGCAAAGACCCGAGGTCGGTCTCCATCCTCATAAGGGCTGGACTCGAGAGGATGGTCGACGAGGCTGAGAGGGCCATGCACGACGCTCTCTCAGTGGTGGCCGACGTAATAGTCAAGAACAAGATAGTTGCCGGTGGAGGCGCCGCTGAGGCTGAGATAGCTAGGCGGCTACGCGAATACGCCGCCAAGGTTGGAGGGAGGGAGCAGCTCGCGATAGAGGCCTTCGCCGACGCCGTTGAGGTGATACCGAAGACCCTGGCCGAGAACGCCGGCTTGGAGCCGATCGACATCATGGTTGAGTTGAGGGCTGCCCATGAGAAGGCGGATGGACACCTGATGGGGGTCGACGTCTTCACGGGTAAGATAGTTAACATGTATGAGAAGGGTGTGATAGAGCCGCTGAGGGTTAAGGAGCAGGCTATAAAGTCCGCAGCTGAGGCTGCATCGATGATACTGAGGATCGATGACGTCATAGCCGCCTCCAAGCCGAAGGAGGAGGAGAAGTCCAAGGAGAAGGAAGAGGAGACTGAGACCGAGACCGAGTTCTAAACAAACCAGACCAGACTATTTTTAGTCAATTCCCTTTTATCCCAAACCCTCTTCCTCTCAAAACCTAAACAATACGGAAGGATGAGTATGGCGGATATTAGGGAGGTGACCGGCAGGTTACACTTATTCGAGAGGATAGGGGCCCACACCCACATAAAGGGCTTAGGCCTAGACGAGAATATGAGGGCCGTGAAGGTAAAGGACGGCATGGTTGGGCAGGAGAAGGCTAGGGAAGCCGCAGGGTTGATAGTTCAGATGATAAAGGAGGGGAAGCTCAGCGGCAAGACTGTGATCCTCGCAGGTCCACCCGGAACAGGTAAGACCGCCATAGCGGTTGCGATATCAAAGGAGCTCGGGCCCAACGTCCCCTTCATCCAGATGAGCGGGAGCGAGATATACAGCAGCGAGAGGAAGAAGACCGAGGTTCTGATAGAGGCCATGCGTAAGTGCATCGGCGTGGAGATACACGAGATGAGGAAGGTATATGAGGGGGAGGTTACGAGCGTAGATATACGGACAGCACCCCACCCATACAACCCATACCAGAAGGTTCCTGAGAGTGTGAGGCTCACATTAAAGACCACCAAGCAAGAGAAGACCATCGAGGCCGGAGCCTCGATAGCCCAACAGATAATCCAGCAGGGCATAACCGAGGGAAGCGTGATCCAGATAGACGCTGAGACCGGCAGGGTTGTGAACTTGGGGTTGAGCTTGGAGAGCGTGAAGGGCAAGACCTACGATGTTGACACCCGCCAGAAGGTGCCCAGACCGGATGGGGACGTACTCAAGGAGAAGGAGTTCGTCTACACACTGACCCTAGCGGATATGGATGAGATACACGCCAGAAGCAGGATGGGCGGAGGCCTATTCTCCCTACTCTTTGGGGGAAGCGAGACGAAGGAGATCGACCCCGAGATAAGGGCGGCCGTTGACGAAACAGTCAAGAAGATGGTTGACGAGGGTAAGGCCTGCATCCATCCCGGTGTCCTATTCATAGATGACAGCCACCTCCTAGACCTAGAGGCCTTCAGCTTCCTCGGCCGAGCCTTGGAGAGCGAGTTGGTCCCGATAATCATACTGGCAACGAACAGGGGCGTAACGACCATACGCGGGACAGACGTTAAGAGCCCGATGGGCTTCCCACTCGACCTCATAGATAGATCTGTTATAATAGCCACCCACGAGTACGACGCAGAGAGCATAAGGGAGATACTGAGGATAAGGGCCAGGGAGGAGAAGGTAACGATAAACGAGGACGCCTTGGAGAAGCTCACCGAGATAGGCACGAAGTCGTCACTGAGGTATGCGGTTCAACTGCTCAGCCTTGCAGCGCAGAACGCGAAGGTCCTCAAACACGACACGGTCACAGCCGAGGATGTTGAGAGGGTTGACTCACTCTTCATGGACATAGGGGAGGCCACAGAGCACCTAAGGAAGTACGAGGAGAAGTTGATGTACCATTAGGACTCCAACCTAACACCCTATCCGCCCTCTTCAATAAACATCTTATTCTCATCTATCACCTCCACCTGGAACCCGAGTTCATAATCCCTCAGTATGCGTTCAACCTTCTCGTGGATACGCCTCAGCATACTTCTCCTCCCACCTTCAACCCATTCTCCATACCACCCCTAGTATCTTGGCGTCAGTCCTCAACGCCCTGGTACCCCAGACCGGCAGGATCTCCACCAGTATCTTCATGGAGAGATTGTGTATCCTCCTTAACCTCATCGTCGCTCAGAACCCTGACCGTGGATCTGGTTTCCACCATAAACGCCATACTTATGATGCAATTCAGAATTTGTGGGATTCCATACTAGTCTTACCGGTACGACTGTGCATGTTCATCGTCCTAGATGAAGCCGCCCAACCCCCTAGCTATCGGGGTGAAGGCTACATCCATCAGCAGCTCGGCTACAAGCCATGATACGCCGCTGAGTATGAGTAGTATCCCTGTGTACAGGAAGCTTGTCCCATAGAAGCCTCCTCTAACCTCCCTAATCACCTGGGCGTTGATTACCGCTATTAAGAGAGCTAGTATGAGGTTTCCGGTCTCGATCACCGGGACCGGTATCTCCCCAAAGGCGAAGAAGGGGAGGGAGACTAGGCTCTCAGAGAAGAACGAGCATAGGTATCTGGTTATAACTAGGAGGGCTATGACCATCGGTTGGAGTATCAAGATGACCGCTTTAAGGTTCTTAGCGACGGAGAGTCTACGCTTCCTAAACTCAAGGAACTTCACGAAGTTGTTGCCGAGTATCTTCCCAACCTCGAGGGGGTTACCGCCATAACCGAGGGAATCTAGGAACATCTTATTCGTCATGTAGACACGGTATGACGCAGCCTCCGAGGATAGCAAACTCATCGATTTCTCGTTGCTTATCCCAATACTGACGCGGGCTAGGGCTCTCTTTAACAGGCTCTTTAAGGGTCCAAGGTCCATGTAGAGGACGTAGGATAGGGCTGCCCTGAAGCTCGATGTCGAGACCAAGTTCTCGCCTAGACACTTTATGAGCGCTGGGTAGTGCTCGTCAACCTTCATCACGAAGGTCTCGAACTTGTAGGCGAGGATTCCCGGTATGAGTAACGCCAGACCCATCAGGATGAAGCCGTAGGCGTAACCGACCATCTGAGCCACCACCATGGCTGGGGCCGCTGAGGCTAAGGCGAGCGGTAGGGTCAACCTGAAGGCCCTATACAACCTCGGCGGCTCATCCTTGTCCATATGTATGAGTTTATTCTTCGGGACTACACTTTTGAAGCCTAGGAAGATGGCCAGTATGGCCGGTATGGAGATCGCGTATGAGTAGTAGACTATGTTGGGGTCTGAGGTGAAGACGGTCAGTATGCTCAGGGTCATGATTATGAAGATTATGACGCTCTGGAATGTGCTGAATATGCCGCTGAGAACCCTCATCGCCTCTACAGACCTTAGGTAGTACCCGGAGTACTCCTCCATCATGGTCGATGACTCCAACTCTAAGAAGCCCTTAGGGTTGGTTGTGGAGAAGATCTCGGTACACCTGATGAGTATATCCCTAAAGGGCGGCTTAACGGTTCTCGCTATATGGGATGTCGCCTTCGTGAAGCCATACCCGAACTTCTTCGCCAATTCACGTATCCTCCTGAAGACCTCACTGTAGTAGCCGTAATCTTCGGTCTCGGCTATAACCTTCACCAAGTCGTCAGGTCCAACCTCGCCTTGAGAGACCACATACATGTGGAGGATTATCGAGATCAGATGCTCATCGATCCTCCTAGGAACCCTTCTGGTGTTGTAGTATAGGATGAAGGCCGCTATCACCCCTCCGGTCAGGGAGACGGCCGCCAAGCCGAGCATGTCGCCCTCCATAAATAGGTACGCTGAGAAGAGGGCTGTTGGAATTGCTAGGAGGAGTAGCCCCCTCTTCGCCGAGGCTACCCTTCTATCCAATACATATTCCCCCTCTTAATCTCCTCGTATACCCTCATCACCCCAACCTTCTCAACCTCTATGACTGTGTTCCAGACATCCTTGAACCTTGGGTGCTTCTCGGATAGCATCCTCAATATCTCAGCTCTCACCCTCATCTCCTCGTAGAGTTGGGGAACCTTCTCCTTCCCCCAGCCCCTGAAGGGGAGGACCTTCATCTCCATCATGAAGCTCGAGCCTGCGAAGCGTATCACATCCTCATCGGCGTCGTAGATGAAGGCTGGGAGGTAGTTCAAGTTCCCCTTCTCGGTGTCGTAGCCGAGTATCTCATTGACCGAGAGAACCCTCCTTATGAGCCTGTTCCCACGCTTTATACGGTTCTGGAATATCGCTAAGTTCAAGCCGTTTATGTGGGATTTTGGGACGTTTATCGGGTCTGAAGTTAACCTCTGGAAGAGCTGTTGTAGGTCACCGGCGTGTATCGTCGATATGACTGGGTGACCGGTCTCGATGGCTTGGAACGCTATTCTACCCTCCTCACCCCTTATCTCCCCGATTATTATGTAGTCAGGCCTCTGCCTCAAGGCTGCCTTCAGGAGGTCGAACATCGTAACGACGCTTCCAGTGTGCATCCTTGTGACCTCCCTAACCCAGTTCTTATGGGCCAAGTTTACCTCTGGGGTCTCCTCTATGCTTATCATCTTTGCGGAGGGGCTTATGAGCCCGGCTAGGGCGTTCAGCGTCGTGGTCTTCCCTGAGGCCGTCTCACCGCAGACGAAGAATGATATGCCGACCTCGAGGAGCATCCACATGTACGCCGCCATCTCGGCCGATAGGGTTCCCCACTTTATCAGGTGTGCAACTGATATCGGCTCCTTCGAGAACTTCCTGATCGTGAAGTTGCTCCCGCGTAGGCTTATATCCTCGCCGAAGACTATGTTGAACCTTGAGCCGTCTGGTAGGTGTATATCCAGTATAGGGTGTGTGAAGCTGAGTATCTTCCCATACCTCTCAGATATGCTCCTAAGGAGGTTATCCGTCTCCTCCTTGGTCAGCTCTATGTTGCTCTCAAGGTTCCCGAAGAACTTGTGGTAGACAAATATCTTCCCCTCGCCGGGTACGCTTATATCCTCAAGCCATGGGTCGGTTAGGAAGTCGTCTAGGACTCCGTGGCCTATCTTCTCCCTCAAGAAGTGGTATAATACGCTCTCCAGATCCTCCTTCGGTATCTTTATCCTCTTCTTCTTCACGGCTTCATTGAAGAGCCTGACGAGGACCTTCTCCCTCTCCCTTATATCGCCGGCAACCCTCGTCTCCTCATTTACCTGTTTCGCTATGGCGTCCTCTATCCTGTCCAGGAGCTCCCTACTCGGTTTCTTCGGCTCTATGATGTTATACTTGCCTATCTCACCGCCCGTCTCTACGTGGATGAAGACTCCGAAGCCGACGGGATATATGACATTGGCGTTCTCCCTACCTATAGCTACGCTTGGATCCTTCGAGTATAGAGGCCTCTCGTTGAGTTTCTTCACGTAATCGGCGAGGTATGGATACTTCTCCATAGCCTCCTCTAGGGTGTCTGGGGCCTTATAGTCGAATATGCTCGTTATCTCCTCAGCCTTCTCTTGCCTTCCACTATTCTTGAGGCTAAATAACCGAAGGTTTAGGAGTCCCATATAGAACCTCCATCCTCTTTGGGGGTTTACGGGAGCCCTATATCTTGACCCCTCCAAGCGGGAGAACCCTTAGGCCCAGTTGGGGGTTGACCTCGAGGGTTACGGACTCCTTCCTCTCCCCGCTGGTTCCCCACAGCTTTACGACGCTGAGAACCTTCACCGGTATGCCGGCGACCTTCCCGTTCGAGATGACTAGGTAGACATCGGAGGAAGCCTTGAGCTTCATTATCCTGTTCTCACGTAGGCAGCCTGGATGGAACGTTAGTATTATCGTCTTCCCATCTGAGACCAGGTTCTTCATCCTAGTTATGAAGGTTAGGAACTCGTAGGGTGGAGTGTCAACGGTTAACACGCTGAGGCTGTCGATCACGACGACATCGTAACGGTCCTTATACAACTCTAGGAAGTTCCTCGTCACCTTGAAGAAGAGGGATGAAAGGAACCTGCTCCACTTTCCACCCTCGACGTGTAGTGGATATATGTTCAACATCCCCTTCAGGTAGTATGGGTATGGATCCAGCTTTATCGATCTCATCATGGTTAGATACTCCTTCACTGTGCTCTCGCTCGTTATGACGTAGACCCTCAAGCCCTCCCTCAACATGGAGTAGACTATCTGCTGTGTTAGAGCGGTCTTGCCAGCCCCGTGGTCTCCCTCAACCGATGCTAGGGATGGATGTGGAAAGCCCCCACCTAAGCAGTCGTCGAGCTCCCTTATCCCCAACTTTACCATCTTCAACTCCTAACACCCTCCTTCACAGCGCTTACTCCGTAGTGTGACAGGAAGATGATGGTGACCGTCCCGTTCTGCGGAATCGGGGGAGCAGCTGGAGGGAGCGCGGCCTCTATGAGGGCCTCCTCCCCAGGCTTGATGTACCGGTGGGCTGAGTAGTTGAACGTCACGTTTGTCCCCGTAACCCTGATCTCCCTGACGGTGTAGTTCTCTATGAGGTATGAACGCCACCCATCGTTGTTGTAGGATAGGATGACGCTGTTCCATCTGTAGCCTCTCTCCCTGAAGAAGATAGTCTTCGACCCCAAGTTCTTCACATAGAAGCTCACCGATGAGGAGTTTACCCCAGTTATCTCAATCTCAAGCCTAACGTTCAGATCTTCGTCGTAGATGGCGTACCTCAACGTCACGAGGCTCTCCATCATGTATAGGGTTGTGGCTGAGAGGACGCTGGCTAGGGCTACCAGACCGATGAGGGCTATCGCCGAGGCTATGGTTGTTGAGAAGCCCATCCCAATCACCTACGGAGGCGAGAATAGGTAACTGCTCGGTATACCCCTATACGGAACAACCTTAACCTCATACAGGCTGCCGTTCAAGTCCTTCTTCGGGTAAGCCCTAATCACGGCCGTCTCCCCCACCTCCCAAACCCCATCCCCATCGGCATCGTGTAGGGTGAACTTGCCGCTCCCAGCCGTCGCGTTCTGGTCGTATGTGTAGAGGGTAGCCTTCCCATACTCGCCAGCGTACACGTCGAGCAGTGAGAAATCGGTTATGGCCAGTGTTCCTGTGTTCTTAACGTAGATGACGAAGTGGTCTGGGCTTGTGGTCTCATCTATGGTGGCGTAAGCTACCTCAACCCTGGTGTGGAGGTTCCTCTTTATCGTATCTATATTCTGTAGGAGGTTGCTCTGGAGGGTAGTCCCGGCGTATATGGCGTAGGCTGAGAAGGCGCTGGCCAGGACTATGGAGGCTATCAATATTATGGACTCGCTAAGGGTCAGGGAGAACCCCATACCTCATCTACCCCATCAAGCTCTCAACCATCCTATTCTTCCTCAACACCTGAACCAGTAGGCCGCTCAGATCCTCCGGTCTAATCCTCATCCCGAGAGCCTCAGCGATGCCGTAGATGCTGAGTATAACTTCCTCCTCCAATAAGCCCTGAGCTCTAGCCTTCATGACGACCCTCGAGAGGTTCGAGATGTAGGGGCTGGCACCCTTCGGTATGAACCTGAAGAACTCGCAGTACTCGCAGAGCCTCCTGATCCCCTCCTCATCGAAGCCTAGGTCGAGCATCATGTATACCCAACGCAGGAGGGCTACCCCATGCTTGAAAGACGGCCTCTCCATGGGCTCTACGGGTTTCTCCTCCGGGAATACCTCCTCCACGGTCTTCACAGTCTCAGCCTCTTCCTCGGCTTTAGGAGTTTCCTCCTCCAGCTCGATCTTCAAGGCCTCCGGTGGGGCTTCACCCTCTACCCTTGGACGCATCTTGCTTATCTTCTCCAGGTCCTTCTCGTTCGTTATTATCCTCAGGAGGTTGAAGGGGTTCTCGATCTCGCTCACGGCGGTCCTTATCTCGAGGACGGCGTTCCTAAGCTCGGTTATCGCGTTTGTCAGGTCGTCGGAGAGGCTGTCAACTCTGGACTTCAGATCGTTTATCTCCTTCTCGACATCATCAATCCTATCATTCTTCTCATCCATCGCGAAATCCCCTTTTTCCCTTCTTTTACATAAAAAAGAGGGAAGAGGGGTTCAGCCTAGGTCGACGTAGTCGTTTGTTGGTAAGCCGCCTGGTATAGACCTCTCAACCGTCAGGGTTGCACCCTTCTCGGTCTTGACCTCTATCTTAACATTGTGGTACTCGTCGACCGTATGGGTTCCCAGATTTATCACTAGGAAGGCCTTCTCGTTCCTCTCCAGAACTGTATCGTTGTCATCGTTGTAGATTACGAATATGGCCGAGGCAGTGGATGGGAGCGAGTTTATCACGGTATCTAGGTCCGTCGGGTCCGAGAGCGACTGGTTCACTCCCTGGTATATGTCCAAGAGGGCGAAGGAGTCATCGGGTGCATAAACCGAGACCACAGTCGCGTTCTGTCCTAGGTCGACCTCAGACCTGCCCACTGAGAGCTTAACGGGGAAGGCTATATACTTCACCTTCCCCCCACTCGTCTTCGCTATCACAACGCCATCCAGCTCCAGGGCGCTCGTAGCCTCCGAGATTCCCCTAGATATGGTGTCCTTGCTCTTCTGCGAGGCGAAGAAGCCCATATTTATCGCTACGTAGGCCAGAGCTGACGCTATCACGACGAAGGCTATCAGTATTATGGCGGCCTCTATACCGACTATAGCCCTCTTACTCCTCAGGAGGCTTCGTCTACCCCTGCGCAAGACCTCCACCTCAGCCTATGGTTATGTATCCGCTCTGGAGTTCAGGCGGGATGACGAACTCTATGGAGAGTGGAGCTCCCTTCTCAGGCCTGATCTCGATGAAGACGTGGTCCCTGTAGGTTGCGTGTTCACCGCTGCCTAGGTGTATTACTAGGTAACCCTTCTCCTGGGTATCCAGTGAGTTGTCTCCATCGGAGTTCTCGATGAACAGGATCGCTTGGCCGGCTGAGACCCCTGCGACGAGCTGGTCATAAGTCTTGTCGGTTGGGTCTGTTGTGTTTATGCCGTGGTATATGTTCGCGTAGGCTGTTCTGTTCTCTATCTTCAGGGTTACGACGGTTGTGTCGGCTCCCATGGGGACGTACTTAACCCCGACGGTCTTCAGTGGGATTATTATCACGTCTACGCCGTCGCCCGTCGAGTTTCCACGTATGATTATGCTCCCATCCATTGTTAGCGGTGTGCTGGCCTCTTGTAGTCCCTGCTGGACTGCATCCCTGCCCCTCTGGGTTGCGAAGAGTCCCATGTTCACGACCATGAAGCTGAAGGCTGCCGCTACTATGACGAAGGCTATCAGTACTATGGCGGCTTCGATGCCTACCATTCCCCACTTGTTTAGTCGCGTCCTCAAAATCCTCTCCTCTCCTTATTTTTATCAATTAAGGATAGGTTATTGACCGGTTATTAATATTTATGTGACTAGTAATTAAAACGAGGGAGTGACAAAAAGACGAGAGGGTAAAGTCGCTACCCAACCCTCAACCAAGCAGCCCTATCACAAAGCCAACGGAGGTAAGCCTCATCATAACTCCCACTAGTCAAGACGTAGTCCCTAATAAACTCGGAGTGACATCTAACAAGCTCCTCAACCCTCTCCTTAAGCGGCGGCAAACCCCTCAGCCTCCACCTCCTAAACTCGCGTAGAAGAACCTCCAGCGGGGTGAAGTGGTAAGGCTTGAAGACGTAGGTGAACCTCGCATCCAAACCCTCCCTGATGAGGAGCTCCCTCAGCTCCCTACCGTAGAAGTCGGAGAGGCATACGCCGACGCCGTCCTCAAACCTCTCAGCTATATATCGAGCCTCATCCTCTAAGGACTCACCGCTCTCCTCTAGGAATCGGGTCAGCATCTCCCCCCACTCATCAACCTCTATCTTACCGCTCACGTTGAGTCTTAGTATAAGCCTCGCAACCCTCTCAGCCATCCTTATGGATGACTCCTCCATCTTCTGGCTCTTGTAACACCACAGCCTCAACCTGTGGCGTTCATTCATGATCCCCCTAACAATCTTCAAGATCGGCTGGACCCTATACTCCCATGAGGTTAAGGGTTCACGGATAACCATCAAGTCGGACACCCTCCTCATGAACCATTCATACGGTGCGCCCTCACCGAGCGCCCTCACTAAGCCCTCAAGCCTCCTCGGTAGGTTCAGAAATAGATGGTCGAAGCTGGCTAGCCTGAGAAGGTTGGCTACCCTCTCGGATGCAAGCCTCAAGCTGGTTGGGAATATCCAGATGGTTAACCCATCGAGTAACATAAGCCCTAAGGATGGAGCGGTGGGGGTTGTTCAGCCTTCCAGAAATAGGAGGGTTCAGGTAGGGTAAAAAAGGAAGTTAAGGCCTACTCGAAGCCCCCTCCTCCGCCATACCCTCCGTAGCCTTCAGGACCCTTCGAGGTTGACGGCGTCTTCATCTTCCCGGCGGCTATGACGTCATCAATCTTCAGTATCATCGTAGCGGCCTCTGTAGCCGACTTGATAACCTGCTTCTTGACCGCCAAAGGCTCATATACATCGAGCTTCCCCATGTCGTCGACCTTACCCTCGAAGACGTTGACCCCAGCCCATCTCTCACCCTTGTCGTGGCGGGCCCTCAGATCCGAGAGTATGTCTATCGGGTCCAAGCCAGCGTTCTCCCCAAGTGTTATCGGTATGGTCTCTATCGCCTCGGCGAAGCTCTGAACGGCGAGCTGTTCCCTACCCGGCAACGACTCAGCGTAATCCCTGAGGGCTCTGGCTATCTCCATCTCCGGCGCCCCACCACCAGCTAGGATCTTAGGCTCCTGCACTACATCCCTAACCACGCAGAGGGCGTCGTGGACCGACCTCTCAGCCTCGTCTACGATCCTCTCGGTTCCTCCACGGATGAGTATGGCCACCGACCTCGGGTTCTTGCATCCCTCTATGAAGACCATCTTGTCGTCTCCGATCTTGCGTTCCTCTACGAGCTCTGCATATCCTAGGTCATTCGGTGAGAGGTCGTCTAGGTTTGTCACTATCCTCCCGCCGGTGGCCTTTGAGAGCTTCTCCATATCCGACTTCTTAGCACGCCTGACGGCCAGTATTCCACTCCTGGCTAGGAAGTGTTGGGCCATGTCGTCTATGCCCTTCTGGCAGATGACCACGTTGGCTCCGGCCTTCTTTATCTTCTCAACCATGTTCCGGAGCATGTTCTCCTCCTCTCTTAGGAAGGCCTCCATTTGCTCCGGCGTCTCGATGTGTATCTTCGCGTCGAACTCGGTCTTCTCGACCTCTAGCGGGCAGTTCAGTAGGGCTATCTTGGCCTTCTCGATCCGCTTCGGCATCCCCGCGTGGACAACCTCCTTATCTAGGACTATACCCTCGATCAGCCTAGTCTCAGTCACCGATTCTCCCGGCTTCTTCTCGACCATTATATCGTCTAGGTCCACCCTGTAGGCGTCGCCGACCTTCCTGGCTACGTGGAGTATGGCGTCGACAGCTATCTCCGCCAGTTGCTCACGGTTCTCTGATACAAGCTTGCTAGCCATGGATGTCATTGCTACCTTCTTCAAGAACTCCTTATCGGTTGGGTCCACCGGTATGGCTATCTCCTCTAGGATCTCCAGAGCCTTCTCGGCGGCCTTCCGGTATCCATCTATTATGATGGTTGGGTGGACATTCTTATTTATCAGCTCCTCAGCCTTACCGAGGAGTTCACCTGCAACTATAACTGAGGTTGTAGTCCCATCCCCAACCTCGTCATCCTGGGTCTTGGCGACCTCAACCATCATCTTCGCCGCCGGATGTTCAACGTCGATCTCGTCTAGGATGGTTCTCCCATCACTCGTGATCGTTACATCACCCAAGCTGTCGACGAGCATCTTATCCATACCCTTCGGTCCAAGGGAGCTCCTGACAGCCTCAGCGATTATCCTGGCGGCGGTTATGTTCGCGTGTTGGGCATCCCTACCCCTAGACCTCGTTGACCCTTCCTTCAGTATCAGGACGGGCGTCCCAGCGAGCGTGGACAAACCTATCCCTCCATCACTCCGTTTATTATGAATTGATTAGGTTAAGTTTATATATTTTTCGTATACTTAAATATTGTAATGTTGATGATTAATAAACGGAATTCCCCTTTATTTCCGAGTAGGAATTAAAAGGCGGGCGTGAATAAAAATGTTTCGCAGGAATAAGAGGCGGAGGAGCATAATAGACGAGCTCTTCGGAGGCTCACTCTTTGATGAGTTTGATGAGCTCTTCGAGAGGTTTGAGAGTGAAGGCTCAGAGTCAGGCTACTCCATAAGGGTAACCCAAACACCTGAGGGAACCAAGGTCTACGCGAAGGTTGGGAAAAACGTAGACGTAGGTGAGTTGAAGAGGAGACTCCAATCCGAATACCCCAACGCGGAGATAGTGATCGAGGGCGGGAAACCGCTCATAAGGGAGATTTCAACGAAGGATGCCGAAGTAGAGAAAGATAATAAGGGGAAGGACGAGGACGTAATAAGGCTCGGATGAAGATAGATCCCTCCATACGCCAGGGCCTTAAATATCCATAGTTAATTATGGAGGCCTTAAATAATCTCTCAACAACTGATGACGTGATTGTAGGCTCCCCCGACCCAAGGTGAGGTTGAGTTGGTTAAGAGAGTTCTCATACTTGGGAATGATAGCTTCCCCTTCCATAGAATAAGTGACTTCGCCCCACTCATATCCGAGATAGTTGAGAAGGCCGGGTTTGAACCCTCGGTTACGCAGGACCTGAACCAGCTTGAGGGTGATAGGATAAGCACATACGACGTTCTCCTATGCTACTACACCGGAGGGGAATTGACGGAGAGCCAGCTTAGGGGTTTACTCAACTTTGTATCGTCTGGGGGAGGTTTCGTTGGGCTACATTCAGCCGCAGACTCCTTCAAGGACTCGGAGGAGTATCTCGATATGCTTGGAGGGGTCTTCCTATCCCACCCAAAACATCAAACCTTTCACATTGAGGTTGCCGATAGTGACCACCCGATAACGAAGGGGATAAACGACTTCGATATCTACGATGAGTTATACATACTCCGCCACGACCCCACCCGGTACCACCTCCTCCTCTATTGCCTATGGGAGGGTGAGAGGCAGCCGGTAGCTTGGACCAAGGGATACGGGAAAGGTAGGGTCTTCTACCTATCGCTAGGACACACCAAGGAAGCCTACGAAAACCCAGCCTTTAGGGAGATGCTCAGAAGGGGGATACTGTGGGCTTCCGGCCAATTATAAGCGGATGCTAGAAATTACCATCACTAAACCGGTTAAAACCGGTAAGTGGCCAATAACTTTAGGTCGTTTCCCTCTCGAGGGTTGGAAACCTATAAACCTTAGGTAATGCCCCCTCTCCTTCAACTCCTTAACGATCAGGTTGCGGAGCCACTCAGAGGTTGTCAAGCCCTCCATCTGGGACTCCCTCTGGACAGCCTCCTTTATTACCGGCGTTACGCGGGTGCACAAGAG
>QMYL01000003.1 GCA_003662645.1 Candidatus Bathyarchaeota archaeon | reverse complement strand
CATATAGGTTTCGACGACACAGACTCCCCTAGAGGGGGATGTACAACATACGTAGCAGCCCTC
Source organism: Candidatus Bathyarchaeota archaeon (assembly GCA_003662645.1). Lineage (GTDB taxonomy): Archaea > Thermoproteota > Bathyarchaeia > Bathyarchaeales > B26-1 > B17-G17. The sequence continues at coordinate 15,266 of QMYL01000003.1, read as the reverse complement.
ATAATCGAGAGGCTACACAAGTTAGGGGCAAGGTTCACCGACTACCCAAACCTAGTTAGGTTGAACCCGAACGTCCCATGGAAGACGAGAGGGAATGGAGCCCTCTGCCTCAGGGTGGAGATCGATGAAGCCCTCCTAGATGAAGCCCAGGAGTCTGCGATAGAGATAATCGAGGAGAACTCGGACATGGAATACGGGGGCACAGATCCTGGGATAGTCTTCTTCTACGGTGATGTCCCGGGTGAGGTTGAAGCCTTCGCAAAGAGAGCCATACAGGGTATAGTTAGGATGGAGGATGCCCTAAACCTGATAAGGAGGTTTGGAGCTGAGGCCGTGGGCTTCAAGAGGGGAAGGGGGATCATAGGTGGACTGGCAGCCATCGGGGAGAGGTTGATGAGAGACCACACCTACGAACTCATAACATACCGAACCCCGGAGAATAGGGGAACCCCTAGGAGGGTAGACCCAGACTCGGTCAAGGAGATGGATAGGGTGACGGGAAACCAGACTTTCAACAACGTTGACCCGGAGACGGGGCGCATACTGATAACCCCGAGGGGTCCAGACCCTGTATTGTACGGGATAAGAGGTGAGACCCCTGAGATAGTGAGGGAGGCCCATAAGATGGTGCGCGTTAAAGAACCTGTTGAGCGTTGGGTAATCTTCAAGACGAACCATGGAACCGACGCCCACCTCAGAAGGGTTAAATCGATAAGTGAGGTTAGACCTTACAACCCTGTCATAGTGCGCGGAACGGTGGCTGATGAACCAAAGACCATACCGGGTAGACACGTAATATTCTCAATCCAAGATGAGACCGGTAGGATCGACTGCGCAGCCTACGAGCCGACCGGGAACCTACGGAGGGTCGCTAGGATGTTGACGACCGGCGACGTGGTCGAGGTCTTTGGAGGTGTTAGACCAGCCTCACCAACAAACCCCATGACGATAAACCTTGAGAAGCTGAGGATATTGGAGCTAGCCCCTCTAATTGTGTATAGGAACCCCAAGTGCCCGGTGTGTGGTAAGAGCATGGAGTCCATGGGTAGGGGGAAGGGCTATAGGTGTAAGAGGTGCGGCTTTAGGGATCCAAGTTTGAGGAAGGTACCCCACGAGGTTGAGAGGATTATTAAACCGGGTTTATACGTCTCTCCACCTAGGTCTCAAAGGCACCTTACGAAGCCCATATCGAGGTATGGCCTTGAGAAGGAAGCATCCACATGCGGCTCGGGCGGTTTCGTGCCGTACCAAGCCTTCTCGAACCTAACCTCGTAGGTTATTCATCTCTTCGTCTTCGTTGGTTATTAATTCCGCTAATTTGCCAATCAGCTCCCTGCTCACTCCACTGCTTGGCACATCCCAGAATCTAATCCCCTTCTCGGAGCAGACCCTCCCACAAACCTTGGAAAGGTTCTCACCTAGAACCCCCTCCTCCCTGACGAGTATAACCCCTTTATAATTCATGGCCTTTACGTAGTCGGTAACCTGCCTAACCATGTGGCTCTCCATCTCCCGGTCTGGTGGGAGGGCTATCTCATACTGCGAGAGGGGGTAGACGTCGACCAGCTCCATCGGTGTCACGCCGAAGGGAACGCTATAGATACACGGGTGAACCTTATCTATCTCCACACCTACCCTCCTACGAAGCTCCCTCATCATCTTCCTGTACCTCTTAGCCCTCTCGTAGGGCTTCATACCGAAGCTCGGCAGGAGGAGGAGTATCCTCGAACCCCTGGGTGGTGTGAACCTCTCTAGAAGCCTAATCTCGTGGCGTGTAACCTCCGGTCTTGCCAAGCTTAAGGAGCTGAAGAAGAAGGCTCCGCTCCTCTTCGTTACCGGTGTGTGCTCCTCAAGGTATCTGCCATACTTCTTAAGCCTCTTCAATGCCTGGAGAAGCGTTGGGTGACCGTGAGCCCTCATCTCCAAGTACTCCCAGAGGCGACCCTCGATTATGGCCTGCTTTATACCCCTTATCTCCGAGAAGCAGACGTAGAGGTTGTGCATGCTTAGGGCCCTCTCCCTCTCAGCCTTAGGCATCTCAAGGAGGTCTCTAGGGCTACTCTTTACGCATATCGGACATGAACATGGAAGATACTTTAACCTGCTCAGCCTGATCGTTCCCTGTGGGGTCATGTATCGGTCCTCACGTGCGTATAGGGAGTATGAGGCTGAGTCGAATAGGTCGCATCCAAGGGCAACCGCTAGGGAGAACATGAAGGGGTGCCCGGCTCCGAAGAGGTGGAAGGGACGTTCAGGGGGCAGGTTCACCTTTGCGGTCATTATCATATCGACTAGGAAGTCGAATAGGTACTGCTCCATCACCGGCGTTGGACTTCCAAGGGCGTGAATGTCAAACTGGAGCCTGCTCATCCTCTCGGCTGAGTATGCGATCAGGTCTAGGTATCGACCCCCCTGTACTGGGCCTACCCAAGCTATGTCCTTACGTCTCTTTAACTCCTTAAGCTGCTCAGCTCTCCTTAGGGTCTCCTCAACGGTGCATTGGGCGCGTTCCCGGGTCGCCATCCATCCGGTTGGTATATCCAGTATCGTGGCTATGTCGCTCCCTATATCCTCCTGGTATCTTACTATCTCCTCCGGCGTCGTCTCAACTCTTCCATAGACGAGTATCTGGTAGGCTCCGGAGTCGGTCATGACGACCCCGGGGTAGTCTAGGAGGCTGTGTATACCCCTCCGGGAGGCTTCCTCCCCGTAGTGCCTCTTGACTATGTAGGCGTTTGTTATGATGGCCTCGCAACACAGTAGCTCATAAATCTCTTTAGGTTTAACGACCTCCCTTGCGGGGTTTATAACGGGTAGTAGAAGCGGGGTCTCTATCGTCCCTGTTTTGGTCTTAAACCTACCTATCCTAGCCAGTAGGTCCCTCTCAACTATCTCAAACCCCATCATAACGCCGATCCACGCCAAGAAGTTTAATTATAACATTGACAATTTAAATGCTAGCTGAAGGTGAAGGCGCAGGCTGATGGTGTGTATAGTTAGATTCCGCGAGAAGCCCCAACTTCGAGATCCGGTGTTGATCGAGGGGTTACCGGGGATAGGTTTAGTCGCCAACATAGTTGCGTTACACCTGATCAGGCAGTTGGAGGCTAAGCTCTTCGGCGAGGTCTACTGCTCATCCTTCCAGAACGTAGCCATCCCAACCGAGGGGGGAGGCCTAAAGTTCCCGATGAGCCAACTCTACTACCATAAAGGAACGATGGAGGAGAGGAACCGCATAATACTGTATGGGAACACCCAGGCATTGACGACGAGGGGGCAGTATGAACTCTGCGGTCGGATACTCGACATAGCTCAAGAGATGGGATGCAGACACATAATAACCCTAGGGGGGTATAGGCCCGGAAGGGAGGTTAAGGAGCCTAAACTATACTACGCGGCGTCGGACGCCGAGATGGCTGAGGAGGCGAGAAGCCTAGGCGCCGAGGTCCTACCGGGGCAGATATTCGGTGTAGCGGGCCTCCTGATAGGATTGGGTAAACTACGCGGTATGAGGGGTTTCTGCCTCTTGGCTGAGACCCCTGGAACCCAACCGGATGTGGATGCGGCCCGTGAGGTCTTGAAGGGCATATCTAGGGTTTTGGGGTTGAGGGTGAACCTAGACGGCATGGAAGAGGTTGTTAAAGCCCTTGACGTCGCAAAGCCCTTCAAGTGGATGTTCCAGCCTAAGAGGGGAGCCGGGAGGGGAAGGGGGACGGAACCCGGATGGTTCATATGACAACCGTTTTATTTGTTGGGGGTTCACCATCCTTTAACCTCGCTGTGGAGATGAGGAACGTGGTCGATTCGGGTTGGTGCGTCAGAGTTTCAGCCCTCCTCACACTCATCCTCACCGTCGCATCGTATGCGTTATTCTCGGCTGATCTAGCCTTGGTGAGCGTCGTCTCGGAGGTTGATCAGGGGATCCACATCACATTGAGCGTGGCTGGGATAAACTCGACGGTTATGGAGAGGCTTATGCAGACTGAAATCTTTAACAGTTCAACTATTCCAAGGTTCATAGTCGATAGGTATAAGGAGAGGGGTTACACGAACATCCTCTTCTATGGCGAGGACTTAAAGATGAACCCAGCCGGTAAATCCATTGAGGTCAGCTTCTACCTAGCCGGGAGCGATGTCGTGAGCTTCGAACTGGATAGGAATATGTCATCGGTCGTCTATACGGTTAGGACCGGATGGAGGAGGGTCAACCTAGAGATAAGAGATCGGAATGGCAGCGAGATCTTGACCCTAAACTTGGCAAAGTACTTCGGCAGGTTCATCGAGGAGTGGAACCAGACCGAGTATATGGACCCGGAGGGCTATGCACATAAGCTTTTTACATATGAGTATCATGGATCACCTGGCTCCCTAGAGACCTACACGGTCTTCCACATAATACTTCCCAAGGACGCAACGGATGTTAGGGTTATCGGGGATATTATAACTTTCCGCATACCCCTCCCGGTCGAGGATGTATTCCTCAGCAGCCCCTTCATCATCCTCATAGCCGTGGTTTTCATAAACCTATTCGCTCTAGTTGGACGTTGGGAGATGAGGAGGGAGAAGGAGAAGGGTTCAGAATAGAAAGGGTTAAACCCTCTGGATATCCACCCTTACAGTTCCGTCTATGACCTCGCCGGTTAGTAGATGTCCATTCCTCAAGGGCTGCCAATCCTCGTTCCTATTCGTCTTCTCGGATGAGACGACGAGTTTTTCAGGCGTGTGGACGTACGACATCTCGAAGCAGGGTTGATCTCCGAAGCATAGAGACTTGACGGAGCCATACCTCTCCTCGTCGTATCCCGTATACGCATATATCCTCTCCCCATCGGTGAGTATTATGTTCAGTATGCTGTATGGGCTGTCCTTATCAGGATGTCTATCCCTACAATCCTCCCATAGGTCTGACAATGTACTCTGGAACCTCCTTATGGCCTCCGGTAGGCCTACTCCGTTCTCCTCCATCTCCCTCATTAAGAACCAGAAGTAGACCTCACTGTCGTTCAACCCCTCAACCCTTGACCTCCATTTTCCAAGGACCTCCATAACCTCGTCTGGGATATTTATGGAACCGTTATGAACGAATATGTAACGTCCATACATGAAGGGTTGTGAACACTCAGCCGAGATTATCCTCTCCCTTGGGAGGCCCCTTGGGTTGCTCGCCCTCCTTATGTGAGCCAAAATCAACCTGGAGCTCAGGGGTTCTATCACTGAGGTGAACCTTCCAAGCTCTGTGTAGATGGGCTTCTCGCTCTTCACCAGCCTTGGGGTTCCGTCGACGTAGAAGCCTAAACCCCACCCGTCACCTTGTAGGCGTCTGGGATCCGATCTACTCTGATTATAGATTGAGCAGGGATCGTCGAGGAGGTATCTATGCGCATCGGTCGGCTCTGTGGATAACATCCCGAAGAGGCGGCACAACCTAGCTCTACCCTCAACCTTGAATAATGAACGGTTATGTAACTATTAAAGGTTAAAGCCTCCATGATGGGGAAGGCTTTAAGAGGCTTCATCTGAGATAGGAGATGGAGGACTGGAAGGATGCCGGATGATATGAACGTCATCATAATAATGTTGGACAGCCTGAGGAAGGATCACGTTGGATGCTACGGGAACGACTGGATAAAGACCCCTGAGATCGATGGGTTGGCCAAGGAGAGCGTTCTATTCACGAGGGCCTTCCCGGAGGCACTTCCAACTATACCCGTCAGGAGAGCCCTCCACACGGGGATGAGAACCTTCCCGAATAAGGGCTACACTCCCAGAAAGGGGGATAACGTGAAGATACCTGGTTGGGAGCCGATACCCGAGAGCCATATCACCCTCGCGGAGATACTGAGGAGGGAGGGCTACATAACAGCCATGTACACATCGACCTACCACATGTTCAAGCCCTCCATGAACTTCCATAGGGGGTTCGACTGCTGGATTTGGATCCGTGGGCAGGAGGCTGACCGTTACAGAGTTCCACTAGAGGGGGATATCGAGGACTTGAGGAACCTACCCTGCGAACTCGCCTATGGATGTGTCGGCCACACGCTGCACTACTGCCTAGCTAATATGCGGGGTTGGAGGGATGAGAGTGATTGGTTCCCGGCTAGGACCTTCGGTGGAGCTATCGATTGGTTGGAGGAGAACTATAAGAGGGGAAGGTTCCTCCTAGTCGTTGATGAGTTTGACCCCCACGAGCCGTGGATAGCTCCCAAACCCATCTTAGACCTATACTTCGATACGGCCAATTATACAGGCAGGAGGATAATAAATACCCGCACCGGACCCTACGAGTTCAGGGAGGGCGAACTCGAGTATACTAGGGCCCAGTACGCCGGCGAGGTAACCTTAGTTGATAAGTATGTCGGCAAACTCTTGAGGAGGGTTAGGGAGCTCGGCCTATGGGACAATACGATAGTAGTTCTTACGTCGGACCACGGGCATCCGATAATGGAACACGGCATACTCCATAAGGCTCCCTACTGCCTATACCCGGAGCTGATGGACCTAGTCTTCATGGTATACCACCCAGACAGGGAGTACGCTGGCATGGAGTGCGATGCCTATGTTAGCCACCACGACATCCTACCAACGATCTTAGCCTTCTTGGGCATATCCCCACCAACACCCATCGATGGAAGAAACCTTTGGGAGTGGGTTACGGGTGAGAGGAAGGATAGACGGGAATACATGACTTCGATATTTGGAGGTTGGGTCTGGTGTCGGGATGAGGATTACGCCTACATCTCAGATCTAGATGGAGAGCATAGGAGGCTATACGACCTACATGAAGACCCCGGACAGTACAACAACATAGCAGAAGAGAGACCCGACATCTGTGAGAGGATGTATAAGAGGATCTTGAGGGACGCTGGCGGAAGCCTCCCACGCTACCAACTGGATATACCAGAGCTGCGCTGGTACAACGCTCTGAGAAGTTAGCGGCCTTTACCCTCTCTCACCTCAACTCTTTACGCATTCTGTAGCGTGTCCAGAAGGTTGGGAGTTTAGCCTCCCTCCAGCCCATCCGCGTTAGGGCTTCCTCACTTATACCTTGGATTGGAAGCCTAACACCCACCCATCTCAGGCCCTCCGTGGAGCAGAGGTGAACCAACCCATACAGGAGGCTTAGGGCGTAACTCGGCTCGACTGGGTGGATGTACTCCACCTTCACTAGGTCCTTGTATATATTGTCGGTACGCCCTATCACAACTCCGACTGCCTCGTCGCGGTCCAGCCCTAGAAGGGCCTTCTCCGGGTCGTCGGTGAAGCTGTTAAAGTAGGATGTGAGGAAGCGGAGGTACTCACCACGCTCCATGAACCTAGCAAGCTTCCCTAGGTCGTCCAAGATTAGGGGCTTCATCTGGATCTCTTCCGGAGGCGTGACCCTCCTCCCAACCAGCTCGAGGATTAGAGCCTTCTGGACCTCCACACACCTGAAGCCGTACCTCTCGTAGAAGCCTCGGGCGAAGGGTGTTCCCGTCTCAACGATCTTCAAGCCCTCCCGTCGGGCCTTATCCTCTATGGCCTTCAAGAGTTGGCCGCCGACACCTCTATCCCAATAGTCGGGGTGGACGGCTATCCACTTTATGGTAGCTTTATCCTCGCTGTGGGCTCCAACCAGGAAGCCGATGATCCCGTCATCCTCATCCTCAGCCACAAAGCACCATTCACCGTAATCAGCCATGGTCTGGGCGAAGCCCCTGCCTATGAGGCCCGTAAGCCTAGCCGTCTCGAGGAAGGCTTGATTTGCAACCCTCACTATCGAGACGACGTCTTCGGGGCGGGCTGTTCTTACATGGAACCTTCCCATCTACCGTAACCTCCAAGGGTTCTGTTAAGCCTCCATAAACATGTGTGAGGGTTCAAAAACTTTCCGATATTGCGTTAAGGTGGCTCAGCTTAGATTCTAACCCTTATGATCCGGTTTATTGCCTTATGGGTTGCGTCTCTCTGTAGATGTAGACCCCCATGTAGTCTATTATGACCGGTTTTATGTCTGGTGTTCCTTCCAGCAACTCGGCGAATACCTTTGGGTCTATCGTCCTCCTCTTGAAGCAGCCGTAGTGGGATGGTATAACTATCTTGGGCTTTATTATCTTCGCGAATTTTACGGCGTCTTCGGGCCTCCTACCTGGGAAGTCCCCGATTATCGGTAGTATCGCTATCTCTGGTGAGAAGTTTGCCACCCTCCCTAGAACGGTGGTTGGGTCAGCCACAACCTCTGGTGAGGAGTCTCCCATATTGTAGACTTTGACGAAGCCGAAGTCGAAGATGTATCCGTAGTGGGTTGTCCACTTCCTACCCCTCCCATCCCTCTCGCAGCCTATTATCGAACTGAGGGCTGAAACCTTGAAGTCCCCAACCTCAATGGTCTCGCCATCCCTTAGGCTTCTGGCTCTATCCTTGGGTATGCCGGCCCTCAAGAAGTGCCGGTAGGACTCCGGTGTGCCGAAGAATATGGTTCTTGGCGAGTGCTTGGCGATCGCTGAGAGGGTTATCGGGTCTGTGTGGTCGGAGTGGTCATGGGTGCAGAAGACGTAATCGACCCTGAAATCCTCGGGTTTAACTGGGGGCTCTGGGTGGACGAAGTATTCCTCAACTTCCACACCCTCCGGGGGTATCCTAGAGAGGTAAGGGTCTACAGCGATCAGTGTGCCCCTCGGGGTCTTGAATATGTAGGAGTTCTGTCCAAGCCAAGATATGGCGAGCTCCCCACCACAGACCGTCAAGTTTTTGATATCATCCATAAAGCCCATAATAATCACTCCCTAGCGTGTTTTATTACATGTCCAACCTCCGGGAGGATCAGCCTCTTAAGGGCTATAGATATGCCCTGGGGGGAGCCTGGTATACAGAAGACTGCCTTACCCCCCGATACGCCTGCTATCGCGCGGGTCATCATAGCGGCTGAGCCTATCTCCTCGTAGCTTAGAGACCTGAAGAGCTCCCCGAAGCCGTCTAGCTCCTTCTCCAGTAGTGGTCTGACGGCCTCTATCGTCACATCCTTAGGGCTTATCCCGGTGCCCCCACAGGTTATTATCGCGTCGACCCTCTTGGACCTTAGGGCCTTCATTATAACCCTTTGTATTACAGCCCTATCATCCGGGACCAGCCTCCTCAAGGTAACCCTATGCCCAGCCTCCTCGACGGCTCTGGTTATTAGGTCCCCTGAGGGGTCGTCAATTCTCCCCGTCTTCGAGAAGGACTCATACCTGGATGAACTGCATGTTATCACGGCGAATTTGAGGCTTTTTGGAGCCTCAGCCTTGTGCTTCATCGCAGTCTCACTCATCGGTCTCACCAACCATTATACAACGTACAACGATTAAGTAGGCTTAGGATACGGCTACAAAATTAGCATTACCCCTCTTCAGGTTTTAGACCCCACTCTGAGACTTGAACTTTCTCAGAACCCTTACGTCTAGGATCACCGTTGTCGGGTACTGCCCCTCCTCATCCTTCTCGTACTGTTTCGTCATGTCCCATACGGTTAGCAGGGCAGTCGTTGCGGCGACTAAGGCCTCCATCTCAACCCCAGTCTGAGCTTTAGTCTTTACGGTGGCCTCAGCCTCAACCGTCTCCTCTCCGGCTACCCTGACATCCACATCGACCTTCGTCAACGGGATTGGATGGCATAGCGGTATCAGGGAACTCGTCCTTTTAGCGGCTAGTATACCGGCGATCTTAGCCGTGTAGAGTGGATCTCCCTTCTCTATCTTACCCTCCCGGATCAGCTTAACGGTCTCCCTCTTCAGCTTTATCCTACCCTTGGCTGTGGCTGTGCGGTATACCTCTGGTTTTTCGGTTATATCCACCATCGACATCGCTTAGACACCGGGCTATCCCCCGGTTGGTGATGGAGGCCTTAGAACTCCGGGAGGGCTGACTGCTTATCCTTACGGAGTAGCGTAGGTTCCTCCACCTTCTCCTCCTCTGCCTCAGGCTTCTCAGCTTCTACGCCGACCTTTGGCCTTTCGGTTACGCCCTCCGGTTGGGATGGCCGGAACTTCGCTAGTTCATCCTGAACCATCGCTATGTGCATCCTGGTCTCTCCTAGAGCCCTCTCGAGGTTTGACATGTGGAACCTTAGGTTCTCGAGTTGCTTCCTCAGGTTGATGAACCTTAGGTGTATTACCTCCGGGACCGGTATTGAGGCCAGATACTCCTTCGTCTTTGAGACCTCTTTCAGTCTTATTACCTCCATTATCCCCCTGGATGGGTCACCCCTTATACCCTTCGCCAGCTGGAGTAGGTCTGAGGCTCCCATAACTGCCTTCCTGAGCTGTTCCAAGGCTAGCCTCGAGTTCTCCATAGGGTTATCGGACTTCCGGAAGAGTATCTCCTTGAATTCGTCTAGGGGTTGTAGGACCGCCCTGAACCTCCTCTCTATGGTAGGGGTCATCTCTGGTTTGAGCACCAGCATGCTTTCCGTCAGGCGCTCAGTTAGGCTCCTCAAAGTTGTGACGGATTCCTCGGCCTTCCTCCAGAGGTCCATGGGGAGGAGCCTCTCAAAGATCACGCCGCTCGTTATTTCGGTGGCCATCTTCTGGAGAAGCTTCTCGAACTCGCTTATCCTCCGGTCGAAATCCTCAATCATCAAACCACACCAGCAATAAGGTTGGTGCCACATCTACTTATTAACCCACATCGCTTAAATAATTTTTACACTCATGTGGGGATATCGGGAGGGGGAACGCAGCCTAGATTTTCGAAAAAATGGCAAAATTTAAAAAGGCTCCTCATCCAAAAAGGAGAATACCTTGCAGGTTGGAGCGTGTTTCTAGGTTTATGGAGAGAGAGACTCCAGCCATCATCGGGGTTGGCAGGACGAAGTTCGGTGAGAGGTTCGAGGAGGACCCGGAGGACCTCATAGACGAAGCCGGATTGATGGCCCTCGACTCAGCCGGGATAGAACGGAGGGACCTCGACGCCTGCTACATATCCGACTACTTCCTCCAACTAACCAACAAGATCGGGATAGAAGAGGGCTTCATGTCCCAGCTCCTCGAGATGCACATCCCAATTGAGAAGGTTCGATCCTTCAGCTCAGCCCTATTCAACGCATGCCACTCCATAGAAGCCGGAAAGTACGACTTGGTACTGGTCGGCGGGGTGGAGAAGATGACAGACCGACTCGATAAGATAAGGGATGACCTAATGCTGCTGGAGGATCCGTGGAGCTACTATGCCGGTTGCACACCTGAGTCGAACCACGAGTTGATGTTGAGGGAGTACATCAAGAAGTATGGTATAACCGGGGACTCACTTGAGAGATTGAAGGTGGCTCTGGCTTACATCTCTGTTAAGAACCACAGGAACGCCGTGAAGAACGTGTACGCCCACTTCCGTAGGGAGATAGACCTCAACCGGGTGTTGAAGGCGAGGGAGTCAGCGCATAAACCCCTAGGCCTCTACGACTTCGCCCCTATATCGGATGGCGCCTCAGCCATAATCTTGGCGAGCCCAAGAGTTGCCAAGGAATACACGGATACGCCAATCTACATACTCGGCTCAGCCCTCTCAACCGACTACATAACATACCCATCCCGCGAGGATAGGGCCGGCTTCCTGGCAACGAGGATAGCCATGGAGAAAGCCCTAAAGATGGCCAAGGTCGATATTAAGGATATCCACCTAGCCGAGCTGTACGACCAATCAACTGTATTGGAGATGATCTCACTCGAAGACCTAGGCTTCTCGAGGAGGGGGAGGGCTTGGCTAGACTTGGCGGAGAGCTTCAGGAACTTCGACGACTTCGAGGGCTTCTACGACCTGGATGGGCACATCCTATACGTGAATACTAATGGCGGCCTGAAGGCTGATGGGAACCCGCTAGGCGCGACGGGTGGAGCCCAAGTATATGAGGTGTTCAAGCAGTTGAGAGGTGAGGCCGACGGCGTTAAGGTGGAGTTCGACGGCGACCTCCTATATGGATGCGTCCAGGAGGTTGAGGGGTTCGGAACTAAGGTTTACGTGCACATCTTGGGGAGGGATTAGGTGTGAGTAGTGGACCTATAGAAAGGAGGGTCTCATACATCGGGGATAGATTGAAGGGTAGCCGCTGTACAATCTGCGGGAGGGAGTACTTCAGGGTTAGGAAGTACTGCGGAACCTGCGGGAGGAAGAGCTTTGGGAAGATCGAGGATATAGACTTCTTCTACGAGAAGGGTGTGCTCGAGTCATGCACAGTCGTTAGGAACCCAACCAACAAGTTCAGGAAACTCGGCTCCTACATTTATGGTATAGTATCATTCCACGACGGGAAGGTTAGGGTTCCCGGTAGGCTGACGGACCGCATACTCAGGAGCGATGAGGATGTAGACCCCTCAGACTTCGAGGGGAGGGAGGTTGTACCAAGGTTCAGGCGTAGGTACAGCGTGGGGCCGAGCGAGATAATCCCAACGATATCTCTGGCCTTCACCTTCGCGGATGAGTACTACCCATACCAGAAGTACGAGATCGTAAAGCCCAAGAAGGAGTATGAGACCCCGGGGATAGTGGGCTACGGGGTCTACGTCTCAAGGTTCAGGATAAAGGAGGGAACCATAGAGCGCTCCGTGCCATTCCTAGACGAGGACGCCATAACCGCGGCTGTGGAGGCCGGAAAACTAGCCCTAATCCATTCAGGTGTGGATCAATCACTAATCGGCAAGATATACGTAGGCTCGGAGTCTAACCCCTACGCCGTAAACCCGATAGCGTCGAAGGTGGCCCAAGTACTGAAGCTCGGTGAGGAGGAGAGGGATGAGAGGGTTCAGGGGATAGATGCCGTCGACACGGAGTTCGCATGCAAGGCTGCGACGAGCATGTTCAAGGACGCCGCAGCCCTCGTGTATTACCCGAAGACCCCAACCGAGTACGCAATAGTGATAGGAGCAGATAACTCCCAAGCTGCACCCAGGGGTGAACCTGGAGGTGAATTGGACTTCTTCGTCGGGTTTGGGGGTTCGGCCTTCATCTTCGGCATGAGGGATGTGATCGCCGAGCTTGAAGGTTGGTACTCGTGCTCCTCTGATACGCCGGACTTCTGGAGGAGGGACTTAGAGCCGTACCCGAGGCATGGGGGTAGGTTCACCGGTGGACCTGCATACTTCAAGCATATAGTGAAGGCTGGTAGGAAGCTTATGGAGAAGATGAACCTCACACCCGGCGACATAGACTACTTCATCTGCCACCAGCCCAATCCCGTCTGGCCTATGAGGGCCGCTAAGAGCTTGGGGTTCAAGCCTGAACAATACCTACCTGGGATGCAAGTTTCTAAGTTCGGTAACACCTATTCCGGTTCTTCCCCGATAGGGTTGGCATCAGTCCTCGACATAGCGAAACCATACGAGAGGATAATGATAGTCAGTTACGGGTCTGGGGCTGGGAGCGACGCCTACTCTTTCCTAGTTACGAGCCAGATAGAGGAGAAGAGAAGCAGGCAGAGGTTCAACGTCAGGTACCAAGTTGAGAACAGGTATATAGAATACATTGACTACGCAACCTACAGGAGGTTCAAGGAAGGGTTATAGGTAACCCATTAAGGGAGCACATAAGATTTATATCCAACATCAACATTTCGATAATTACTAGCATTAAACGGATTCGGCGGGAAGGCTTGTAGCCGCAACCTGCTGATTCTGTTGTATGCTAGTTCCGCGACTAAGGACGAAAAGGTAAATGCGTAGACCGTTAGATGCAGATTGGAAAGGCTTTGGTGAAGTGGCGCTACTGGTGAATGCCGGTTTTCTCCACTCAATCTCTATGGATCCCCTCATCCCCACCACCCTTGGGGATGGAACGGCAGCCACACCTATGAAGGGTGACGGATGGAACGTTGAGCTCTATGGCCTCCTTAGGGTTGACCTTAAACTATCAAGCAGAACTGGCTGTTTGCAGTCGCGGGTTTATCGAGTAAAGGAGGAGATGTTATGAAGATTAGTGAATTGAGAGATGGGATGAGGAGAGTCAACGTTGTCGCGAAGGTTCTAGACATATCTGAGCCGAGGGAGGTATACTCCAGGTTCAGCGGGACAGCCCACCGCGTGGCAACAGCCACGATAAGCGACGAAAGCGGAACTATAAAGTTGACCCTATGGAACGACCAGATAGACAAGGTTAAGGTGAACGATACAGTCAGCATCGAGAACGGCTACATAAAGTCGTTCAGGGGAGAGATACAGCTGAACGTTGGTAGATACGGCAAGCTATCCGTTCTGTAAGAAACCCGCGAGGATGTTTGGATTTAGAGTTTGTGAGGTGAGATAGATGCAGAGGGGAAGGAGAAGGAGCAGACCGACCTCCAAGGGTTATGGGAGACCGTACCCACCGAAGCCCGTCGAGCTGGGGAAGGAGTACGACGTAGATGTGCAAGAGGTGAGCAGGAGGGGGGATGGGATAGCGAGGATAAAGGGGCTTGTAACGTTCATCCCTAACACAAAGCCAGGAGACCACGTTAGGATAAGGATAACGAGGATAAGCAGGAGGTTCGCCGAGGGGGAGGTAGTCGAGTCCCCAACAGAGGAAGAGGAGTCTTAGATGGCAAGGTACCGCTAGACCTACGGGATCCACCTCTCCAACTGGGACTGGCTCATCCGCCTGTAATGGCTCAACATCCTATCTATAACCCTACCCACACGATCCCTAGAGAAGTCCAACTCCTCACATAAAAACTCGTATAGCTCCTCCCTCTTCAGGTAACCATACTTTATCTCATAATTTGTGTTTACATCCGGCCTTAGGAATATCTCCCTAACCTCACCGTAGTTCTCGGGAACTCTCCTCCTTATAATCTCGGGAAGCTTCTCGATGCAGCCATACCTCCTAATAAGGTCTAGGGCCTTCTTCGGCCCTATCCCCCTAACACCCCTATTGAAGTCCGTACCTATCAGTATCGCTATATCGACGAGTTGCCTCCTCGTTATACCGTGGTGGAACAGCAGCTCACCCAGGGTTATAAGCTCTGGCTCTAGTGGTCTAGATACGCCCAAGCTTGGTAGGAACTCCTTACCAGAGATCGTTAGGTAGCGGACCAGCCTCGGGGTTCCGAAGAGAAGGGAGTCGTAGTCCCTACTGCTGGAGGCCCAGACATCCCCTTTGATGGCCATGTAGGCGGCCTGGGCCTCACCCTCACTCGGAGCTTGGACGTATGGTATACCCAGCAAGCTTAGGAGTCTCTTCGCATCCTCGATCATCTCTCTCGTTAGGCGGCTTGTCATAACCGCCTTTGAGAAGGCCCTTGCGTAGTCTCCGGCCTTTAACGCCTCTCTCCACTCCTCCTCCGCCCT
>QMYL01000002.1 GCA_003662645.1 Candidatus Bathyarchaeota archaeon | reverse complement strand
CCATAGGAAAAGTTAAGGTTAGGAATAGGATAGTCTTCGCCCCCATCTCAACAAACTTGGCCGGTGTTGGAGGAGAGGTCACCGAGAGGATGATAGAACACTACCATAGGATCGCCGCTGGAGGGGTAGGCCTAGTTATAGTCGAGAACGCATGCGTACACTTCCCTGATGGGAGGCATGGGGCAACCCAACCGAGGATAGACTCGGATGAGTTCATCCCAGGTTTATACCATCTAGCCCAGGCCATACACCTGGCCGGAGCTAAGGCATGCATAGAGCTGACCCACCCGGGGGGTGTAGCCAACCCGGAGGTTACGGGAACACAGCCCATAGCTCCATCCCCCATCCCGATCGGTGCTGGAAAGACCACCCCAAGGGAATTAACCGTAGATGAAATAGAGGAGTTGGCCTTGAGTTTCGGGGAGGCTGCTTTTAGGGCTAAGAGGGCGCTCTTCGATATGGTTGAGATCCAAGCTGGCCACGGACTCCTGATAAACCAGTTCCTATCACCACTCACCAATAGAAGGACGGATGAGTTCGGTGGGAGCCTTGACGGCAGATTCCGCTTCTTAGAGATGGTAATCGATAAGATTAAGGAATGCACCGGGGAGGATCTCCCTATAAGCGTTAGGCTCGGCGTTGAGGAGTTTA
Organism: Candidatus Bathyarchaeota archaeon; assembly: GCA_003662645.1. Classification (GTDB taxonomy): domain Archaea; phylum Thermoproteota; class Bathyarchaeia; order Bathyarchaeales; family B26-1; genus B17-G17. Next base: position 14,925 of record QMYL01000002.1, on the reverse strand, counting down.
CGGAAGGGGGGATAAACCTCTCCGAAGGGAGGGAAATAGCAAAGAGGCTTGAAAGAGTTGGGATAGATGCGATCCACGTAACCCTAGGGAAGAGTGGAAGGGAAAAACGCCTCGAACCGATGCCGTACCCTCAGGGGTGGCGTACATACCTCGCCGAGAAGGTTAGAGAAGAAGTGGGCATACCGGTCATCACGGTTGGAGTTATAAGGGAACCATGGTTTGCTGAAAAGATCCTCGAGGAGGGGAAGGCAGACTTCATCGCGTTGGGGAGGGCGCTGATAGCTGACCCAGAATGGCCTAGGAAGGCGTTGGAGGGGAAGGAAGCATCCATAAGGAGATGCATATCATGTAACGAGTGTGTAAGAGCCAGACATTATGAGGGCCTTCCAATCCGTTGTGCGTTGAACCCAACGGTCGGCCTGAGCGGAAGCCTCGCCATGCTGAGGAGGGCGGATATCAGGAGGAGGGTTCTGGTTGTCGGGGCTGGACCGGCTGGGATGGAGGCGGCGAGGGTCTGTGCATTAAGGGGTCACGAGGTCTACCTCTATGAAAGGGAGGAGAAACCCGGTGGAGCCTTGAATATGGCATCCAAGATCCCGGGGAAGGAGAAACTCAGATGGGTTGTAGAATACTACATCCATGAACTTAGAAGGTTAGGGGTCCACCTGAGGGTGGGTAAGGCTGTGGATAGGACGGTGGTAGAAGCGTTAAAACCCGACGTGGTCATAGTTGCAACGGGGGCAGAGCCCATCATTCCGGACATACCCGGCGTCGATAGGGAGAAGGTGGTCCCGGCGCAGGACGTCCTTAGGGGAAACATCATAATTGAGGGTGTGAGGGTGGTCGTTATCGGCGGCGGGCTTATAGGTTTAGAGACGGCTGAGTACCTAGCGTTAAAGGGTAACACGGTCAAGGTTCTCAAACGTTACAGAACAATCTCCAAGGATATTGAACCCATCTACGCCTCATACCTCCTCACAAAACTGGAAGAATGTAAAGTCGATATTATATTCGGAGTTAGGGTTATGAGGATCGAGCCAGATAGGGTCATCATCAAAGATGATGAGGGGAGGATCGAGAGCATCCCTTATGATTGGGTCGTTCTGGCAAGGGGGCTTAAACCTTCTAGAGATATCTTAAGAGAGTTGGATGGGTTTGATTGCGAGATATACATAATCGGGGACTGCCTGAAACCCGGTAGGATATACGACGCCATCTTCGGAGGCTTCGTAACAGCACGGCAGATATAACCAAACCTCAAGACTTTACAAGTTCCGCTATCCTCCTATTGAACGCCTCAAGCTTCTCCTCCAACCTCTTCATCCTATCCTCAGACTCCTCGAATATCTCGGTGAAGTCCATCTTCTTCATCATGTTGGTCAGCCTCTCGATCCTTGAGGGCAGCCTCTTCACCGCCAAGCTCCACAGCTCCCTCGAGGCCTTATCGTCTGAGACTAACTCGAGCGCCTCCTCCGGGCAGAACTCTACGCACTTTGGCTCTCCACCGCAGAGGTCGCAGGCTACAGGTACACCCCTATTTGGGTTGAAGGTTAGACCGCCGTAGGGGCAAGCCTCGATGCACCACCCGCAAGCATCGCACTTCTCCTCATCCACCGCTATAACCCCATCCTCCAGCCGCCTCATAGCGTCCCTCGTGCATGCGTTCACGCATGGAGCTTCCTCACAGAACCTGCAGGTGAGGGCCACGTTCAACAGTGGGAACACCCTGATAACTCTAATCCTAGATATGAGCGGGTTCGGGACTCCCTCCTTCTCCAAGGCGCAGACGCACTCACACAACCCGCAGCCTATACACTTCTCAGGGTTGACCGAGATGAAGGGTCTCAAACTGGCACCAGTCACCTCCCTCTCACCCCGAACCGTTCTTTACCGATCAGAGTGAACCCCTATAATACTTTGTTGATGGACATCCGACGCATTTGTATGCTTCGTAACGCTCGCATAGTCCGCAGTCGACCCCGCAGGGAGCCCTCTCCCTATCCTTGGTCACGAGGTTTAAGCGTACCCTCAGAAAGGGTGAGAAGAGGATCGTCCCTATGGGATAGAACTCTGTCCTCCTAACCCCGGGCATACACCTGAGAGAACACCTCTCCATAGACTCGCTCTCCAGAGTATCCTTATCCTCCGCGATGACCAACGCGGCTAGGTTATAGCCAGCGAAGAGGGTGAACATGTTAACAACCCTCGGGCATTCCCTGAACCTCTCTAGGCATTTATTCAGGGCTTCACGGCTCTCAAGCTCGAGCAGAATAAAGGCTGCGTGTAGGTTCAACGCATCTGTGTTGAGCTCCGCTGATATGCGGATTAACCCCTTTGAGAGCAACTTCTCAACCCTCCTCTTCGCGCCCATTATAGTGTACCCGACAGCATCACCCAGCCTCTTGTAGGAGGCCCTCCCATCCCTTAACAACTCAGAGATTATCCTCCTATCGACATCATCCAACCCGCGCACCTCCAAGTTATTTTTTAACCAAAAAATCTGTATTCTGTGTAGTATTTAAGTGGTATCACCCGGAGGCCCTCAGCGGTTAGGTTTAAGGCTTTATTAAAATCTTATCCGTTACTTCTATGGGGTTCAACTGCTGGTGGCCCCTACGGTAAATGATAGGGTTTACGTGATCTTCCAGTTCGATATGGAGGACTTCATAACGCCTGAGACCGACGATATCCTGTTAAGAGTGGTCTAGATTATGGAGGTTTTGACATTAAGGCTTCATTCTGCATCGTCGGTGAGAAGGCTAGGATTATAGAGAGACGGGGGAGGACCGACATAATTGAGGCTCTGAGGAATAGGGTTATTGAGGGATGAGGGAGATCATATCCCCAGCAGCCTCGCTATAGCCTCACCCAGCTGCCCTCTCGTAGTTTGGCAGGGCATAGACATAGGGAATTAGGCGATCTGGAAACTTATCTATCACAACCTCATCCATAATATCGACTATAGTCTCTAGTCTCCGGACTATACTCCGCCTTGTTGATGTCTCCATGTTTCAGGCGGACATACGAATCTATCAATGAACGTCTACATGACTCCTCCCATAAGATGCTTATAAAATCTAACCTATATTTAAAAGCCACATGAAATATACCGTGGATGATGATTAAGATGCCAAGAACAAGCCTACTCAGAGAATACTAAGAAAGTAGGAGGGATAAAGGTCATGCCGAAGCCAGGCTACACCACGATAGTCGTTAAGGCCTCGTCAGAAGCCGACTCGAAACCATAGCGAGATCCCAAGGTTACCACACTATAAACTAGCCCTTTGAGGATCTGCTCACCAGCGGGGTAAACCCTATAAGCCCTAAAACCCCATAACGGTGGCTACTACCCCTCCAGAAACAGGCTTAATTTCAAGCTCCGTTTCAGAAGGGAAGTGCGGAAACAAGGTTTATGCTTTGGTGGACCGGGGGGGATTTGAACCCCCGACCTCCCGAGTGCAAGTCGGGCGTTCGTTCCGGGCTGAACTACCGGCCCTCTTTCTTCTATGTTTGGAGGCCGCCGCCGGGATTTGAACCCGGCCTCCAGGCTCCACAGGCCTGTACGCTACCTGGTTCCGCGATCCCCGTCCTGTGGGTTCTCTACGTTACGGCGGCCCTTCTATGGTTCACTCTTCATCTCTTTTATCGTTTGATTTATGTTTTCCGGGGTTTTATAAGTTTTTAATATGTGGTGTGTTATGTTATTCTTTGGTTTGGCGGTTGTTGTTATGTCTGGTGAGCCCTCCGATTTGGGGTTGATTGAGTCCCAGTTGAAGGGTAAGACTTTGCTCGTCTATTGGTTTATGTTGAGGTCTCCCGGTTCCTCCTTTGGGGTTCGTGAGATACAGCGTAGCCTAGGTTTCTCGAGTCCCAGCGTGGCCGCCCACCACCTTGATAAGCTCGTCTCTTTGGGGCTCGTAGATAAGACTATGAGGGGTGAATACATCCTGAGGAGGGAGGTTAAGGTTGGGGTCTTAAGGTTCTTCACAAGGTTTGGCCGTTTCCTGATCCCGAGGTACCTCTTCTACTCAGTCTGGTTCACAACCATGCTCGTTGTCTATCTGGTTCTGTACGGGCATAGCGGGAGCGTACACAACGTGATGGCCATAATATTCGGCGGTCTGGCCTGCTTAATCTTGTGGTATGAGACCCTACGGCTATGGAGGGAGAAGCCAATCTGAGGATAAACTTTTAAAATGGTTAGTTTGATCACATAACCAAGCGTTTGATGGAAGTTGATTGTGATGAAGCTTGCCATACAAGAGAACCTTGTCCCGGGTGGAACGGTAACCGAGAGGATCCATAACATCGAGAGGTACGGCTTCGACGGGGTTGAGGTTTGGGGTAAGGGCATAATACAGGAGCTGGAGGAGTTGAAGTCCGCCCTATCCACATCTAGGGTGAAGTTCTCAACGGTCTGCGGCATCCCTGGAGACCTCCTAGGCGCTGATAGGAGGGACAGGGAGCTCGCGATCGATGGCATAAAGGAACGCCTGAAGATATGCGCCGAGCTCGGTGGCGTAGGCGTCATAACAGTTCCAACCTTCGGGGGACCAAAGATCCCTGACCTATACCCATGGCTCCCAAAGGTGACGGAGATAGAGAAGAGGCTCCTCATAGAAGAGTTCAAGATGCTTGGGGATTACGCCGATGATGTTGGAGCCTACGTAATACTCGAGCCGATAAATAGGTATGAGACCCACTTAATAAATAGGCTCAAGCAAGCTGTTGAGGTCTGCGAGGCTGTTGGAAGGGAACACGTCAAGATAATGGCAGACTTCTTCCACATGAACATAGAGGAGGCAGATGTAGAGTCAAGCCTAGAGGAGGCGGCTGACTACATAGTCCACATCCACCTGGCCGATAGCAACCGTGAACTCCCGGGTTATGGACATACCGACTTTAAGGGGCCCTTCGAGGTCTTGAAGAGGTCAGGCTACAAATACTTCATGGCTATAGAGTGTAGGGCTCCAAAAGACCCGGAGGCTGAACTTCCTAGATGCGTGGAATACTTAAGGAGTTTGATGTAGCCATACGTTGGTGAGGTGCGGTATGGTCGATAAGGTTCGCGTCGGGTTTGTCGGTTGCGGCGGGATAGCCAGGCAACACTTGAAGAGTTTGGTCAAGAACCCCCACGCCGAACTTGCATCCTTCTGCGATATAAATATAGAGCGAGCTAGGATCACGGCCGAGAAGTATGGGTCAGAGAGCTCCCTAACCTTCGACGATGCCGAGGAGATGTTCGACTCAGTTCGTCTCGACGCCGCATACTTCTGCATACCACCCTACGCCCACGGGGTTGAGATGGAAGCAGTGAAGCGTGATATACCCTTCTTCGTAGAGAAGCCCGTCAACCTATACCTAGACCAAGCTGAGAGGATAATGCGGGCCGTGGAGGAGAGGAAACTCCTCACCAGCGTCGGATACATGAACCGTTATAGACGTGGTGTGCAACTTGTGCGTGAAGTTCTGAGAGAGGATCCACCGATCCTCATCCTTGGAGGGTGGATAGGCCGCCCACCATCACCGGAGGCTCCAATCTTCAAATGGTGGATACGGAAGGAGAAGAGCGGTGGGCAGTTCCATGAGCAGGTAACCCACACAGTCGACCTGGTCCGTTTCATCTGCGGCGAGATAAGCGAAGTCCAAGCCTACCCAGCTAGGGGGTTTAATAGGGGTATGCCCCCAACCTACAACATAGAGGATGCAAGCGTCGTTAACCTGAAGTTGGAGAATGGGGCCATCGGGAACCTGTGGGCTTCATGCTCATCCTTGGGAGGAGGCGGAGGGGTGAGCCTCAATATATATAGCAACAGGACGACTGCCCTCTTCAAGGGTTGGGACCACTCGCTACGTCTACTAAGAGCAGGGGAGGAGCCGGAGGATATCCCCGGAGAACCCAACATATTCGAGATAGAGGATGAAGCCTTCATAGAGGCCGTTAGAGAGGGCGACCCATCGAGGGTTATGTGCCAATACGCCGATGGGGTTGAGACCCTGAGGGTTACCCTAGCCGCGAACCTATCCATGGAGACTGGGAAGCCCGTTAAGGTTCGCTGAAAGGTGTTGATGCCTAAAAGGCCAGAGATACATGGCCAAAAACCCGCTACGCCAACCGACTGTTCTAAACTATAGCATTATATACTTACCGTTCTCTCCTTAGATCGTCGGAGAGGGAGAGTTTTGGGCGTAACCTCCAATAGACTCCTCACGGTGGTCCTCGCTGTGATCCTAGGTTTAGCCGTCGCCCTCATACCCCTCATCATACTCCATCTAAACATGGCTGGGAGGGGCTATGAAGAGTTAACCCGGACGACGGAGGAGGACCATGAGTATGAGGGAGCCGGGTTCACCTCCACATTCCTGTCGGTATCCCTAAATCTACTCCACGCTGGTTTCATAATCTTCATCGGTTTGATGGTCGCCCTACTCGTCATGTTGTATGTTAGGAGGACTATCCATCTCTGACCATTAAAACCCTAGCTCCAGCTTAGAGTACCAGATGCCATAGCTCGAGTATGCTATCCCCACGGCATTGGACGGTTCTCCCATCCACCCTCTCCACGCCCCTTCTCCTTGACACAGCCTCCGCAATCTCATTGCTGTGATACTCAACCCTCAACTCGATCGGCGGCTCCACCCTGTAAGGGGAGAACTCCCCAACCCTACGGACAGCCCTCTCAGCAGCCTCCGAGATCAACCTCCGCGTTACGGATGGGTGGAGACACCTCGCCGCGAATCTACTCGTAGCCTCCTTCACGGCTACAACCTCGATATCGCCGAGCAGGGCCTTGGCCTCCTTAACCGCAGCCATATCTCCGGTGACCAAGCCTAGGGGGACCCCATAATGGCCCCCTATGGCCGCCCATAAACCTATCTCTCCAACTAAGCGGCCGTTCAACCATATATTCGAGATGTTCACGTGGGAGAGGGTGTGGGTTAGGAGTCCGCCGGGAGTCCCAGCCATCGCGTGGGCCCCAACAGCAAACATCAAGTCGAAGGTCTCATCTAACCCCTCGAGCTCAAGGATCCTCCTACCCTTTATAAGCTGGGCCCTCGGGTTTAGCTCCTCCAGTATTATGCTCAGGGCCGCCCCGTGCCCATCTAGGACAACTATATCATCCGCGCCAGCCTTCAACGCTCCCTCTATAGCCGCGTTGACATCGCCAGTTAAGAATTTCCTAGCCGATTGATGCTCCTTCCCCCCAGGATTAAAGTCGCCCCACGAACCCGCTACCCCAGTTGCACCCTCTAGGTCGGTCATGATGTATATCTTCAAGTCTCTCCTCCTCTCACTCGGTGAGCGGGAACCTTATCACATCCTGAGTCTCCGATGACTTATATATGGCCCTGATTATCTCCAGTGATTTCCTCCCCTCAACCCCGTCTACGTAGGGTTTTCTATCCTCCAGTATGGCCTTGGCGAAGTCCCTAAGTAGTGATGCGTGGTTCTTCGGTGGGACGAGTTCCGGCCTGCTCCATGAGGCGAGGCCCTCCTTCCTCTCCTCCTTTGTTATCTCCTCCTCGCCGATTATCGACCACCTCTTCAGAACCTCGCCCTCAACTAGGGCTGTCCCCTTAACCCCGTGTATCTCCAGCCTCGTCGGGAACCCGGGATATAAAGCGGTGCTCCCCTCTATCAGGCCTATGGCTCCATTCTTGAACCTGATGACCGATACCGCTATATCCTCAACCTCAATCTTGTGGGCCACCGTGTCCATCTGAGCCCACAAGTAATCGACTGGACCCATTATCCATACGAGGAGGTCTATCGTGTGTATGGCCTGGTTTATCAGAGCCCCTCCTCCTTCGGTTGCCCATTTACCCCTCCACGGGCTTCTATCGTAGTACTCCTGATCCCTAAACCACTTAACTATCGCCTCCCCAAGGATTAGACGTCCAAACCTCCCAGCGTCAACAGCCTCCTTCAACTTCCGATAGGTTGGGTCGAACCTTGACTGGAGGTTGACGCCGAGCTTCAGACCTCTCCTCTCGGCCTCGTTTATCATCTCGTCGGCTTCCCTGAGGTTTATCGCGATCGGTTTATCAACCAGCACGTGTTTCCCAGCCTTTATAGCATCCATCGCTATTGGATGGTGGAGGTAGTGGGGTGTACTCACTATCACGGCATCTATATCCTCCTTTTCGATCATCTTGGTGTGGTCGGTGTACCAGCTCTTCAATCTCCACTTCTCGGCGTACTCTTTTGCCCTGGATTCCCGTCGACTCGTCACGGTTACAAGCTCAGCTATACCCTCACTGGCTATTAATGAGAAGGCCCTCGCGAAGAATGTGGCCCCAACGCCTGTTCCAACTATACCGAACCTGACGGTCTCACCCATCTTGGATCACCATCCTAAAGATTGCCTAGTCTGTATAAAAATCTTTAAAAGCCATCCGCATCTATCTACTATAAGCTTGGAGGAGCTATCTTTGAGTAAGGTTGGCTTCGGGGTTATAGGGCTTAAGGGGGTAGGTCGAACCCATATAAACGCCATAATGAACGTTAATGAGGCGGAGCTCGTCGCCGTCGCCGATATAAAGGAGGAGATAGGTAGGGAGGTATCCTCAAGGTTCAACGTGGAATGGCACCGTGACTATGAGGAGATGCTCAAACGCGAGGATATAGATGCCGTGACGATATGTACACCCCACTACCTCCACCATCCGATGGCTATGAAGGCCCTCGAATACGGGAAGAACGTCCTCGTCGAGAAGCCGATGGCTATCAGGGTGAGTGAGGCCGACGAGATGGTGATGAGCGCCAGAAGGAGAGATTTAAAGCTAGGCGTCGTCTTCCAGTATAGGTTCATACCAGTCTACCGTGAGGTGAAGAGGATGATAGAGGGCGGTGAGCTCGGCGACATCTACAGGGTTTGTATGGAGATATGTACCTTCAGGTCCCAGCCGTACTATGATAGGGACCCGTGGAGGGGTAAATGGGCAACCGAAGGAGGAGGAGTCCTGATAAACCAGGCCATACATCACCTAGACCTCCTCCAGTGGCTGGTGGGTAAACCCTCCAAGCTCCAGGCATGGGTCGATACGGTGCTCCATAATATTGAGGTTGAGGATATGGTCAACTCGATGGTTCTATTCGAGAATGGAGCCTACGGGGTCATCCAAGCTAGCTCGATAGACCTCCCATCCAAGATGAGACTTGAGATAAGCGGTGATAGGGGCAAGTTAATCATAGATGGAAATGATGTAAGGAGGATGACCCTAGAGAGGACGGTTAGGGAGTATATAACTAAGGGGGAGATATGGACGCGTCCAAGTTTCAAGTGGGTTGAGGTTGAGGGTGATAGGAGGGGACCTGGACACACCGCGGTTATAGAGGACTTCGCCAAGGCCATACTGGAGGATAGGGAACCGATGGTTCCAGGTGAGGACGGGAGGGTCTCACTCGAGATTGTCAATGCCATGATACTCTCATCCTTCGAAGGGAGGGCTGTGAAGTTCCCGATAGATAGGGAAGCCTACGATAGGCTGATGGATAGGTTGAGCTCGAAGTCTAAGGGCCACCGGTAGGACATCTGGGATAACCTCAAGGTTCTCCCAAACCTTTTTCCTTCAAATCACCCCTAATGAATAACTGATGATAGTTGATTATGTAGCCTTCGACTCCCTCGGTGTTAAGTCGAGCTGCGTAAGGGTTGAGACTGGAGACTGCACGATCGTAGTAGACCCCGGGATAGCTTCCGAGACCGGTTCCTTCCCCCTGACGAGGGCTGAGAAGGCAAGGTTGAGGAGGTTCTACGAGGAGGCCATAAGGGAAGCCTGCTCCAGTTCCGACGTTATAATCCTAACGCACTACCACTACGACCACCACATACCAGACCGGAGCCTATATGAGGGTAAGACCCTCCTAGTCAAGGACCCGGAGAATAACATAAACAGGTCCCAGAGAGGGAGGGCTAGAAACCTCCTCGATGGTTTGGATGCAGATGTAAAGGTCGCTGACGGTGAAACCTTCAGGTTCGGCTCAACCGTGGTATCGTTCTCGAGACCGATATGGCACGGAACCGAAGGGACGAACCTAGGTTATATAGTTATGGTTAAGATCGAGGATGGGGATAGGAGCCTACTCCACACCTCAGATGTAGACGGCCCGGTCCTAAAGGAGACAACGGACGCCATAGTAGGGGCTAACCCAGACATCCTAATCCTAGATGGACCCCCAACCTACTTACTGGGGTACATAATGGCATACTACAACCTCGCGAGGTCGATAATAAACATAGTTAAGATAATGGAGGAGACGAATACCGAACTCTTCATACTTGACCACCACGTGGTCAGGGATTATAGATACCCAGACCTGCTGAGCGAGGTCTACAAGAAGGCAGATGCGCTTGGTAAGAGGCTATCCACAGTCGCAGAGCTTCTGAACCGGAGACCAATGGTCCTTGAGGGCTACGAGAGGAACGGACCGACTAGATGGAGGGATTGGAAGCCCTTCACGAAGGCTGATATGGTAGAGGTCTTGAGGAACGCCGTCGAGAACGGCCTCGTCGATGCTGAGTGGCTGGAGATGGCTGAGGAACTCTGAAACCAACCGGAGGTTTTCTGCAAAAATTTATTTAGAAAAGCCACCCGTTATATTAACAAGTGTTTACAAAAGTTTGGTGGAAAGTATGTCGGAAGCCCTAACATCCCGTCAAAGGGTATTACTCTACAACCCAGAACGTTGCACGGGATGCCGATTCTGCGAGATAGCCTGCGCCTACTACCACTTCAAGGAGATCACCCTAGAGAAGGCACACCTCCACATAACGTTCAACGAGGAGAAGGGCCTCTTCGAGGCCACATACTGCCAACACTGCGATGAACCGCTATGTGTTGCGGCCTGCCCAAGCGATGCAGTAACCAAGGACCCAAAAACCGGATGGGTCAAGATAAACTCTGTTAGGTGTATAGGGTGCAGAACCTGTACCTTCATCTGTCCACTCTCGGTTCCATGGTTCAACGAGGAGCGTCACATCTCGATGAAGTGCGACTTCTGTGATGGAGATCCACAGTGCGCGAAGGTCTGTTCCCCACAGGCGATTAGGGTAGTCACTAGGGAGGAGGCTTGGAGGTTCAATGAGGAGACCTACCTGGAGGTGTTGACGAGGTGAACGTTGAGGAGGAAGCGATAAATTATCTGAGGCGGGGTTTAGGCTCAGATGTCTTAGACGCCGCTGTTATGCGTGAGAGGAGGGTCTCCGTGAGGGTGAAGCCTGAAGCCCTCAGGAGGGCTGTTGAGCTGTTGAGGGATGGATATCCCAAGCTACGCTTCATAACTATATCAACAGTCGACCACGGGTTGGACTTCGAGTTCTTACACCACTTCCACATAGGTGGAACGATACTAACCCTGAGAACCGTAAAGCCGAAGGAGGAGAACACCCTCGAGTCCATAGCCGATATAATCCCAGCGGCGAACTTCATCGAGAGGGAGATAGCGGACCTCTTCGGGGTGAGGCTACTGAACCACCCAAAACCGAGGAATCTAATACTGACCAAAGACTGGCCGGATGATAAGAGGCCGTTGAGGAAGCCCTTCGTAGGTGAACTTCCAAGGCAGGCTAGACCCGTAGCCGAGGCGCTCATATCCACCGGCTGCGTGGCCCCAGCGTCATCCTTCATACAGAGGAGGCGTGAGTCCGCCGGCCTACCGAGGACTCCGCCCTTCACATTCGCAGATGAGGAGAGCATGAAGGAGTTTCACGGCGTGATAAGGGGTACGGGTTTAGATGAGAAGGTCGGCTTCGACTGGAAAAGCGGGAAGTTGAGGTATAAATGATGAGCGGTTGTGAGGTGTGGTAGGATGGTTAGGTATGCATCCTTCCTTGGATGTCAGATACCGATGCGCATACCCAGCATAGAGATAGCCTCGAGGAAGGTCTTCGAGAGGGTTGGGTTAGAAGCCGCAGACCTCCCCGGATACTCCTGCTGCCCGGAACCGGTCATATCGCGTCAACTCGACGAGACCGCGTGGCTCACAATATCGGCTAGAAACCTCTCGATAGCAGAGGAGCTCGGAGTGAACCTCATGACCCTCTGCAACGGCTGCTACGAGACCCTCGTTGAGGCTAACGGCATACTGAAGGGTGACCCGGAGAAGATGAGGATTGTGAACGAGATCCTAAAGGGTTTTGGGAGGGAATACCGCGGGACAATCGAGGTGAAGCATACAGTTGAGGTCCTATACGAAGATGTTGGGGTGGAGAGGATAAAGGAGGAGGTAGTGAAGCCTAGGAGGATCAGGGTAGCCCTACACTACGGATGTCACATGTACCGTGAACCTGAGGGTGGGGATGTCATGCGCAAACCGAATATGATGAGGGAGTTGACGAGGCTAACTGGGGTTGAGATAGTCGATTACGGACTTGAACGCCTCTGCTGCGGATACCCAACCATGCAGGCGGATGAGGAGTTCTCACTGAAGGAGAGGCTGCTACCGAAGTTGAGGCACGCCGTCGAGGCGGGGATAGATGCCGTGGTCCTCTCCTGCCCGGCCTGCCACATACAGTTCGAGATGGGACAGGTGATGCTCAGGAGGTACGGGATAAACTACAACGTCCCATGCATAAACTTGATGGAGCTCCTAGCTTTGTCCTTCGGCGTGCCATATAGGGATCTGCACCTCGAATTTCACAGGAGCCCAGTTAGGAAGCTGGCTCGGATGATGGAGGATGTTTAGAGATGCCGAGGATAGTCCAGATAGGTCCATACCGTCCGCAGCTTGTCGAGCCAGAAAGGTTCGAGCTGATAGTCGACGGCGAGGAGATAGTCGATGTGAATATAGAGCTCGGCTACGTCCACAGGGGTATAGAACGCCTCTTCACGACGAAGACGTACATGCAGAACCTAGCCCTAGCGGAGAGGATATGCGGCATATGCTCCGGGGTCCATACACTCTGCTACGCACAGACGGCGGAGGGGTTAATGGAAGTCACAGTCCCGGATAGAGCCAGATACCTGAGGTGCATATACATGGAGCTGGAACGTCTTCACAGCCACTACTTATGGTTCGGTGTGCTGGCCCACACACTACATGAACATGAGGCCTTCCTAAAGATAATGAGGGAGAGGGAACACGTCCAAGACCTGCTCGAGTACCTAACTGGGAACAGGATGAATTACCTGATAAACACGATCGGCGGCGTGAGGAGGGATATAACGCCAAAGAAGGCTGAGAAGATACGCAAGACAATAAGGGAGTTGAGGGGACTCTCAGACTACCTCATGACGCTCCTAGGGGATAATGGGAGCTTTACCGAGAAGACCAAGGGGGTTGGGGTGCTACCTAGGGATAAAGCCCTATCCCTGGGAGCCGTAGGGCCGACACTGCGCGGTTCGGGTATAGATAGCGATGTCCGTAAGGATGACCCCTACGCCGCCTATGGGGAGCTGGACTTCGAGGTGGTCACGGAGGATGATGGCGATGTGAGGGCGAAGTCGCTGGTGAGAGCTAGGGAGACCTACGAGAGCATCAACATAATCGAGCAAGCCTTAGATAACCTACCGGATGGGGAGATAGCGGTCAAGCCCGGTGAACCCCTGATCAAGGAGGAGATGGGGAGGGCTGAGGCCCCACGTGGAGAGCTATTCTACTACATAAAGTCCGATGGGACGAATATACCGAAGAGGGTAAAGGTTAGGACGCCGTCCTTCGCGAACAACTTCACGATAATCGAGATGCTCCGTGGGGAGAACCTAAAGAACGCTAGGCTGGTCATCGAGAGCGTAGACCCATGCTTCGCATGTACTGACCGCGTCACCGTGATAGATGCGAAGACCGGGGATAAGAGGATCTTGAGGTTGTAGGAGGTGGAGTGGGATGGATAAGGTATCCATATACCGCTTCATGTCCGCGGGCTGTAATGGATGCGATGTCGAGATACTCGAGTGCCTCGTACCAAGGTATAAGCTTGGGGAGCTGAACGTTGAGGTTGTCTTCACCCCTGAGGAGGCCAACGTCTTAGCCGTAACAGGCGGTATAAACGTGAAGGGCATGGAGGAGCTTAAAAATGCCTATGAGAAGCTGAGGCCGCCGAAACTCGTCGTGGCGGTAGGAAACTGCGCACTGACCATGGAGATATTCGAGGAGGGATACCCCATGGTTGGGCCACCAGACCGGATAATCCCGGTGAACCTATACATACCCGGCTGCCCGCCCAGACCGCAAGCGATAGTGTCCGCTATAGCTGAAGCCCTGGGAGCCAAGCTGGAGAAGGGGGAGCCTTACTGGGAGACGCCGGAGGGCTTCAGGGGTAAACACGAGATCGACAGCGAGAAGTGTATAGGTTGCGGGGCATGCGCCCAGGTCTGCACGGCGGACGCGATCGATGTACTCGATCTCGAAGGGAGACGTGTGGTTGAGGTCAACTACGGCCATTGTTCATTCTGTGCCTTCTGCCAAGATGAATGTCCAACAGAGGCGATAAGGCTCACTGGGGAGTACCACCTATCAACCACCAACAGGGAGGAGGCTAAGGTCAGAAACGAGGTTGAACTCTTAGGGTGCTCCTCATGTGGAGTATACTTCATGCCGAAACTACAGGTTGATTGGGCCCTCGAGAGGGCCATTGGGAGCATCGAGGCCTACAAGGAGTTCATCGACGAGATAGGGGAGGCCATTAGGCTCTGCCCGGAGTGTAGGAGGAAGGTTGAGAATACGAGGAACGCGAAGAGGCTGCTGGCCAAACTCTCCTACAAGATCAGAACGGCCAAAGATTAAAGCGCCAGCCCACCCGTTTTTTCCATCCATAACCTCACGGGTTAAATGCCCGAACGGTCCAGCCTACCATATTTTTGACTTTACCCGGACGGTTAATTGGTAGCCTGATTGGCCTCGGCGAGCATAAACCAGTGGGGGTTGGGTTAGATAAATAAGTGTGTACAAAAAGATTTTTAGGTTAGTGGTTGCTCTTTCCT
>QMYL01000001.1 GCA_003662645.1 Candidatus Bathyarchaeota archaeon | reverse complement strand
TACCAGTGATTGAATGCGGAGAAGCCGAAGAGATCGATGATGGAGACATCTTAGAGGTTGACATGGAGAGGGGGGTCATAAAGAACCTAACGAAGAACACCGAGTGCAAGGTGAAGCCGCTTCCGATGGAGCTCCAGGAGATACTTAGGAGCGGCGGGCTTGTCAACTACGTAAAGAAGCACGGTAAGCTGCCGTGGCAGTAGAGTGGAGCGGGAGAGTATTTAGAACCCACAGTTCCTCCACTACCTACCTGATCTTCTCAAGTATTATCGCCGGACAGACCCTCGCAACCCCCATCAAGCCTCTCCAAGGTTGAGATATAATACTCCAGCCTCGTATCTATCCCTATGAAGGCGTTACAGATATCAGACGAAGGGGTCGCCATATCAGCAAACTGGCGAATAACGAACTCGCAGGCGACAAGATCATAATCCCCACCTGCGAGCGACGAGGAAACGGCTAGGGATAGGCTTAAAAGGGTTGAGGCTGAAGAGATAGAGTGCTTCGACTAGCGGTTCTGCCACAAGAAGATTGAAAAGAGTGAAATCTGTAAATTTAAGGTGAAGGGAAGGTTGAATGAAGGAGACCATAAAGAACCTAGTTAAGGCCTTCATAGGTGAGAGCCAGGCTAGAAACCGCTACAGCTTCTACGCAAGTATAGCCAAGAAGGAGGGCTTCGAGCAGATAGCGGAGATATTCCTAATAACAGCAGAGAACGAGAAGGAACACGCGAGCACCCTATTCAAGTTCATAAACGAGCTGAAGAAGGAAGGCGGGGAAGAGCTGAACGAGATAAAGGTCGAGGCTACAGCCCCAACGACATTCGGCAATACAGCGGAGAACCTCAGGGCGGCCATAGCCGGTGAAAACTACGAACACACGAAGATGTACCCGGAGTTCGCAGACATAGCCGAAAGGGAGGGATACCCAGAGATAGCCGCTAGGTTGAGGGCCATAGCCAAGGCCGAGGAGCACCACGAGGAGAGGTACAAGAAGCTCCTAAAAGAGGTTGAAGCTGGAACGGTATTCAGGAAGGATAGGGAGGTATGGTGGGTATGCAGGGAGTGCGGATACGTCCACTACGGCAAGGAGCCGCCTGAGAGGTGTCCATCCTGCAACCACCCGAGGAGCTACTTCCAACTGAAATGTGAAGAGTACTAAGGTGCAGAGGGGAAGAGAACGAGATAACTAGGCTGAGGCAGATATACAGAGGTGTTAGACAACTCGTACGCACACCAGTGATGGAGCCGCCTGAAGCGAAGACTGAGGATGTCGGTGGGGAGAAGCCCTCCGTCATAGAGAGAACCGATGGAACATTATCTAGGGGAGAGGTTCAGCATCTTCTTCCATAGATAGGTGTTCAGCCATGCCCCGAAGGGGGTATTATCCCTCATACTCATCCTCTCGATCCTTATTTTTAGGTGTTTACCTACCAGTCTCAGCATGTCATCACATCTCTCCTTTCAGTTTCTCAGCTCCTCTGTTATCTTCCGCATTCTCTCACCTTTCATCGAGTCCTTTTTAACGAGTGGGGATAAACATTAAAACCTCTTGATGCATTTTATACTGAGAGTTCCATACCGGCATAGTAAGAGAAATATGAAGGATGCCTAATTCTATTAATGTTTCAACCTTGAAGGGTGCGGGTGCAACTTGGCATCAACCGGTGGAAGCAGACGCCTGCTCATAGCATTCCAGGGTGAGAGAGGAGCCTACAGCGAGAGCGCGGTGTACAAATACTTCGGCGGTTCGGCTGAGCCCAAACCCTGCAGGAGCTTCAGGGAGGTCTTCGAGGAGGTTAAACGGGGGAGGGCGGACTTCGGAGTTGTCCCAATAGAGAACTCAATAGAAGGTAGTGTAAACCAGGTATACGATCTATTCCTAGAGTATGACTTGAAGGTGTGCGGCGAGGTAATCCTGAAGATAGAGCACTGCCTGATAGCGAACCCCGGAGCCGACCTAAACTCGATAAGGGTAATCTACTCACATCCACAGGCCCTAGCCCAGTGTAGGAGCTTCCTAGAGAACCTGGGGTGCGAGATGATCTCAACATACGATACAGCTGGAAGCGTCAAGATGATAAAGGAGAAGAGGATGAAGGATGCTGGGGCGATAGCCGGGGAGAGGGCGGCCGAGATATATGGGATGTCCATACTGGCTAGGGGTATAGCGGATAACCCAAACAACTACACACGCTTCTTCGTCATATCGGGTGACGACGCACCCCCAACAGGGAACGACAAGACATCGATAATCTTCTCCACAAAGCATGTGCCAGGGGCGCTGTACAGGGCCCTCGGCGAGTTCGCAACCAGAAACATAAACCTAACAAAGATAGAGTCGAGACCCACAAAGCAGAGGCCGTGGGAGTACAACTTCTACCTGGACTTCGAGGGGCACAGAACAGAAGAGAGGTGTAGAGAGGCCCTAGAAGGACTTAGAGGGAAAGCTGTATTCGTCAAGATACTCGGCTCATATCCAAAAGCCAGAGAGCCCGAGGGAGTATAAAACAACAAAACGGTTAAATCAGCCTTCAACCACCTAATCTTAATGGAAGGGCGGGGAAGAGAGAATTGTCCTACAAACAACGGCTAATAACATGCCCAAAGTGCGGATTCCAATTCGACGTACTCTACGCAAGGGCGATCTCGTGTCAAGGATGCCCCAGACTGGCATCAGACCTAAGCTGCGAACTCGTCAGATGCCCAAAATGCGACCACGAGTTCCCAGTTCCAAGGAGCGCCATAAGGGCTGTCCAGGCGTTAAGGAAATGGCGCCCAAGACACCCAACCTACCCATTCTAAAACATAAACTCTGATCTTCTTCTAACTTTACGCTGTTTAATTTCTGTGATGGTGAATTGAGGGAAACTTTATTTTGTGGGAGGTGGGAATTTATTCAAGTGGTACAATTGAGCGAAGTAACTGTGAAGGTTGATCGAAAAGGGAGGATTGTTATACCCTCAAATATTAGGAGACGGTTCAACATAAAAAAATTTAGTGAAGATAATCGTTAGGGGGAGGAGATAACCCTAAAGCCCGTGGAGGACCCTTTAAAATCTCTAGAGAAACTGGTCATCAAGGATACAACCGATGTAGAGGAAGAGATCCAAAGGTTGCATAGAATGGCGGAGCGTGAACTCCAAAGGGAGGCTTAGAACTGCCAGTACTCATAGAGACTGATATATCTAAGATACTCTGAGAGTGATAAGGTATTCAACTACGTAACGAACTTTTTAAGGGAGTCCGTTGAACGTGGAGACCGCCTATTCGTCAATATGATCGTTATAGATGAGGTCTTATGGATTTTAACAAAGAAATATAAGATTCCACTAAGCGAAGTCCTCGAACTGGTGGATCGGTTAATTCCTCTTTTAGAGGTGATCCCATTAGACTACACCGATTACGACGTTACGAGAAAGACCGTGATGAACTATGGATTAAAGCCCTCAGACGCCCTCCACATAACCTCAATGAATAAAGCCGGGATCAAGCGTATAGTCTCAGAAGATGAAGAGTTCGACAAAATACCATGGATAAAGAGAATCTGGTTAAACGTCACAAATTGTTAACTGGTTAACTTGAAGCCCTGGCGAGATCCCAAGGCTACCGCACAATAAACCAACTACTTGAGGATCTGCTCGCTGGCGGGTTAACCCCACAGGCTCAAAGACTCCCTATAACGGCGGCTATCACCAATCAGAAACAGGCTTTATTTCAGATAGCTTTCCAATAACAGACTTTAAAATTTTGGCGCCGGGGATGGGATTCGAACCCATGCGGCCCCGAGGGGCCACAGGCTCTCAAGGCCTGCGCCTTAGTCCGCTCGGCCACCCCGGCCTCTTTCGTATTGGTGTTCTCTCCCCCTTTTATTTCTTCTTGGTGATTTTTTATATTTGTTTGTTGTTTGTTTGTTTGGTGGTTGGTTTGAGGTTGAGGGGTTGGGTTGTCCTCTGGCCGGTCTATTTTGATGCTGGTAGGAGTAGGGGTGAGGGGAGGAGGGTTCCTAGGAGGCTTGCTGTTCCTTCTCCTAGTGTTGAGGCTTTGGTGAGGGCTGTTGAGGCTTTGGGTTTGAGGTATAGGGTTGTTCGTGGAGCTGCTCATCCTAGGATTCCTTGGAGGAAGACCGGTATGGTTATCGTTGAGAGGGTTAAGCCTAAGGGTGAGATAGTTAGGGATGTGGCTAGGTTCCTGAAGTCCCGGGGTGGTTAGGGTCTCGTTTAAAGGCTTGAAATGAACGAAAAGAATTTTAGTTTCATTCAATATACTCAAGAGGGTGTAGGTTTAGCGTTAGAGGGGTGATGATATGTCGGTCTTTGCAGTTCCGGGAGCTTATGATCGGGCGATCACGGTCTTCTCCCCGGATGGGCGTCTCTTCCAGGTTGAGTACGCCCTTGAAACCGTATACCGCGGGGCAACTATAATTGGGATATCATGCCCCGAGGGTGTTGTTATTGGGGCTGAAGAGAAGATAGAGTCCAAGTTGCAGGACCCGAACTTCAGCCAGAAGATATATGAGGTTGACGAACACATGGGAGCGGCCGTTGTTGGTTTAAGCTCAGACGCCCGAATACTGATAGACCAGGCGAGGATATACGCCCAGAGTAACCGCCTAATGTATGATGAACCGGCCGATATAGAGGTAATAGCGAAGAGGATCGGTGACCTAAAGCAGTTGTACACCCAACATGCAGGTGTCAGACCCTTCGGGGTCTCCATAATCTTCGGAGGGGTCGATAGAACCGGAAGCAGGATATTCACAACAGACCCAAGCGGATCCTACAGAGCCTACAAGGCCGTAGCTATAGGCATAGGCAGGGAGACGGCTGAGAAGATACTGAAGGAGGAGTACCGAGACGACCTGAGACTGGACGAGGCTGTGAAGCTGGCGGTGAAGTGCCTCGTTAAGGCTCTGGAGGCTAGGGGTGAGAAGCCGAGGATAAAGATAGCTGTCATACCATCTGAGACGAAGCGCTTCAGACTGCTCCCAGACGAGGAGATAGATGTCTACATCAAGGCTGTCCAAGGTAGTGAAACCGGATGAGCGGAAGGTACACGATAGCGCGCATAAGTATGGGTGGAGAGAACTTCGAGATCCTCGTGAAGCCCGAACCGGCCTACGCATACCGTTCCGGTAAGGACGTTCCAATCTCGGACGTTCTGGTCTCAGATGTTATATTTAGCGATGCGAATAAGGGGTTGAAGGCCTCAACCGAGAAGTTGAGGAGATCCTTCGGAACAACGGACACGCTGAGGATAGCTGAGATGATCCTCAAGAGGGGTACGCTTCTGCTAACAGCTGAGCAGAGGAGGAAGATGATAGAGGAGAAGAGGAAGCAGATAATAAGCTTCATATCCCGACAGTGCATAGACCCGAGGACGAAGCTTCCGCACCCACCGCTGAGGATAGAGCAGGCCATGAAGGAGATACACTACTCCATAGACCCCTTCAAGAGCGCTGAGGAGCAGGCGAATGAGGTGATAAAGTTGCTGAGGAGGGTGATCCCGATAAAGATCGAGAAGCTCACCGTTGGCGTGAAGGTTCCGCCGGAGCATGTTGGGAGGGCCTATGGGGTAGTTAAGAGCTTCGGGACTATAAAACGTGAGGAGTGGCAGAGGGATGGCGGGTGGATAGCACTCGTAGAGCTCCCGGCCGGGCTTTACGGCTCATTCCTTGAAAGGCTCGGCGAGATAACGAAGGGAAGGGTTGAGACCAAATTGATCGAGTAGTCTAGATAGTGCTTTGAGTTTGTTAAGGGTTTAGGTTTATTGTTATTTGGAGGTATAGAGTTTGCCCGTGTTCTATGATAATAGGGAGCTTGTGACTCCCGGAGACCTACTCGCGGAGGGAAATTACGCAGCAGGCAAAAACACTTATAAGGTTGGGAATAGGATATACGCATCTCAGCTTGGGCTCATGGAGTACGACAAGAGAGAGGTTCGTGTAGTAGCCCTAAATGCCTTCTACACGCCCTCAGTCGGCGACCTGGTGATAGGGAAGATAGTCGAGGTCAACGTGAACGGATGGACCGTCGACATAAATGCACCATACCTTGCAACTCTAAAGGCGTCCGATGTAATAGAGAGGTTCAGACCTCAAAGAGATGACCTGTTGAGTGTCCTAGACATCGGAGACCTGATAACGGCCAAGATAGTCTCCTACGACAGGAGCCGACCTCCAACATTGACGATACGTGAGCCAGGCTTGGGAAAGATAACCTACGGACAGGTGGTCAAGATAACCCCAACTAAGATTCCAAGGGTTATAGGTAGGAAGGGCTCGATGATAAGCGTGTTGAAGAGGGAGACTGGATGCAAGATAGTCGTGGGGCAGAACGGCCTCATACTCGTCCAGGGTAGGAACCCGGAGGATGAGAGGCTGGTCGTGATGGCCATACATAAGATTGAACGTGAAGCCCACACGTCAGGGTTAACCGATAGAGTGACCGAGATGATTAGGAAGGGGAGGGTGGCAAGGAATGAATCAGGAGTTGCCGGAAAGGCTAATAGATGAGAGTATGAGAAGGGTTGATGGGAGGAAACCTGACGAGTTAAGGCCTATAAAGATAGAGGTCGGTGTTCTAAGCAACGCCGATGGATCAGCTTACATAGAACAGGGGAGGAACAAGATACTCGCAGCCGTATATGGGCCGAAGGAGGTCCACCCACGCCACCTATCACTCCCGGATAGGGCGCTTCTCCGCTGCAGATACCACATGGCGCCCTTCTCCGTCGAGGAGAGGAAGTCTCCAGCTCCATCGAGGAGGGAGATAGAGCTCTCGAAGGTTATAAGGGAGGCTCTAGAACCAGCCATATTCCTGGAGAGATACCCGAGGACGGCGATAGATATATTCATAGAGATACTCCAGGCGGACGGTGGAACCAGATGCGCTGGGATAACGGTTGCATCGTTGGCGTTGGCGGATGCTGGCATACCGATGCGTGACCTAGTTGTGGCCTGTGCAGCCGGGAAGGTCGATGGAACCATAGTCCTCGACTTGAACGATGTAGAGGACAAGCTGGGCGAGGCTGACCTGCCAGTCGCGGTCATGCCCAGCCTAAACGCTGTGACCCTACTCCAGATGGATGGGCTATTAACGCTGGAGGAGTTCGAGCAGGCTATAAACCTCGCCATAGATGGCTGCAAGAGGATATACAAACTCCAGAAGGAGGCCCTCAAGGCCAAGTATCTCGCTATAAAGGAGGAGGTTGAGGAGTGACGTTCTCTCTAAGCGTCTCACGTATAAAGCAGAGGCAGATAGCCAAGTTGATAGCTGATGGGAAGAGGCTTGACGGTAGGGGCTTGACGGACTACCGGGAGATAAAAGTTGAGAAGGGAGTGATCGAGAGGGCTGAGGGTTCAGCGAGGGTTTACCTTGGGAGAACCCAAGTCTTGGTCGGGGTGAAGATAGGCATAGGTGAGCCCTTCTCGGATAGACCCAACGAGGGGGTTCTAACGGTCAACTCAGAGCTCGTACCCTTAGCTTCACCGGAGTTTGAGGCTGGCCCGCCGGGTGAGGAGTCCATAGAGCTCGCTAGGGTCGTCGATAGGGGTATAAGGGAGTCTGGCGCGATAGACCTCGAGAAGCTCTGCATAATACCTGGGAAGAAGGTATTCATAGTCTTCGTCGATATATACGTACTTAACCACGACGGCAACCTCATAGATGCCTCAGCCATGGCAGCCTTGGCGGCGTTGTTGAATACGAAGCTCTTCAATTACGAGGTTGTTGATGGTGAGGTGAAGATAAAGCCGGGCTTCACGAAGCTGCCGATAAGGAACTACCCGATAGCCATAACATCAGCCGAGATCGGCGGTAAACTGGTCGTCGACCCATGGCTTGAGGAGGAGGAGGTCATGAACTCAAGGATAACATTAATATTCGAGAAGGACGGTAGGATCTGCGCCATACAGAAGGGTGGGGGAGGAACCCTAACGAAGGACCAGATAATAGAGGCAGCCCACATATTCCAGAAGAAGGCTGAGGAGTTGAGGAAGCTAGTGGTGGAGAGCTGATGGGGAAGAAGAGGAGAACTAGGAAGGTTGGCCCAACCCGTGGACTCGGCGCCAGATACGGAGTCTCAACGAGGAAGAGGTATAGGGCCATAGTCACCGAGGTTAGGAGGAAGCATCGATGCCCGAAGTGTGGATTTAACACGGTCAGGCGGGAGAGCGTCGGGATATGGGTCTGCAAGAAGTGCGGCTTCAAGTTCACGGGTGGAGCCTACACCCCAACCACCAAGCTCGGGCTCACAGCGTTACGCTCAGCTAGGAGCTCCGGGTAGCTGGGGAATGTCGAGGCAGAACGAGAAGAGGATACTCCTAACAACATCCCTCAGACCGACGAGGAGGATGAGGACCTTCTGCCGAGACCTGATGCATGCTATGCCGCACCTTGAACGTATAAATAGGGGTAAACTGAGCCTTCAGGGGTTGGCTGAGGAGGCTATGGAGCGGGGGCTAACCAAGGTTCTGGTTGTTGATAGGTGGAAGGGTGGACCCGGGAGGATGAGGCTCTACAAGGTTGGGGGTGAGGGTCTAATCCAGGTTCCTCCCCAGATATACATTAAAGGTGTCAAGCTCAGGAGGGAGTTCGGCTTAAAGAGGAGGGTTACCGTCCGTTCCCTAGCCGTTAGGAGGTACACTGGGGACGACAAGGGTGTTAGGAGGCTATCCGAAGCCCTAGCTGACTTCCTCGAGATACCGTTCACCGAGGGTGGGGAGGACGCCACCTACGACACCGAAATCAGGTTCTCACTGGACAACTCTCAACGTATCAGGTGGACCTTCTTCTACATCCCCTGGATGGTTGAGGTCGGCCCGCGCATAACCCTATCACACGCCGTGTGGGATATCTGATGATCGAGAAGGCTGAGGCTGTGATCCATCTGGAGCTCCCATCCGAGAGGGAGTCTAGGATAGTCTATAGGGCCTTGAAGCCCGAGACTGAGAGCCCGCCGTCCCAACGCTCCAGGGTTTACATCGAACTGGATGGTAGAACCCTAACCCTTAAGTTTGAGGCCACGGATACGACGGCCTTGAGGGCCGCCCTAAACTCCTATCTCAGATGGATAATGCTCGTGGATAACCTATACTCTACCGTTGAGTCCCTCCTTGGGTAGGCTCCCCAACGCTCCATAAAGTTGGGGTTATCAGGTAGGCCACGATTGGTGGTATCAACCCCAGCATCAGGTAGATAGGCGGCTGCCCATAGCCGATCACATTCAAACATGTGATCACCGGGATTATAGACCATAGGGCCGTCAGGTAGACCCTCAATCCGCCGACATCCCTAACCACACCCAGCCCCATGAGTATATCCCTAAAGATCAAAGAGAGCATGTAGAAGCCCATCGATAGGATCAGTAGGCCCAGAGCCAAAGCTGACCATCTGGTTAAAATCCCCGCCTCTATCAGGTTCGCCACATCCCCGAAAGGCCTTATACCCCCCATTATCAGGTAACCCGTTGAACTTATCAGGTTCCAGAAGGAGAGCCAGAAGAGCGAGGCTGAGATGCCCCAGTTGATCCTCCACCCCTTCTCTCCGGTGAGGTACAAGACAGCCTGGATGAGGAACGAGATGAGTAGGCAGACCATTATCCCCCCACCATCTATTAGTGATCGCTGCCAAGCCTCGAAGCCCCCCAATGGAGGGCTGTAGCGTATATAGGAGAGCTCGTAGGGCCAGAGGGGTGAGATGTATACGTGGAGGATTCTTCCACCGAAGATGGTGACGAAGAGGCCGTGGCCCATAACCTCGTGGATGAACTCGCCGGCTACCTTCATCAGGAAGCAGGCCAAGATGAAGAACACTAGGAACCTCCATGGGGGTGTCTCGCTCAATCCGTCTTCCTCGGCTTGTGTTTAGGTAGATATGCCGGGAGGTTGTTAATAATACCACACTTTAGAACGGTTGGAGGGGTTCTGGTTGGGCGGCCTGTTGTAGCCTAGCCTCCCCTAAACTCCCTTTAATCCCTGGGCTATCTTGTGGATGTAATTTGGCTCCCTTATCGTCGGTTCAGCTATCCCAACCATATCTGCCCCAGCATTGAGGAGGCCCTCGGCGTCGGCTGCCGACCTGACGTACCCGCTCACGAGGAGGAACATATCTGGGTATCTACCCTTAAGCTCCCTGACGAAATTGATGTTCGGCCTCTTAGTTTGGTTATCCCTGATGTTGAAGTGGACCCCGAAGATATCGTATTCGGTAATCCTATCCAGAACCGGCGTGTAATCTGGGATGACTCCCATCCTAAACTTGACTATGATGGGTACATCCAACCTAGAGAAGGCCTCAACCCACCTGAAGAGTTCAGTCCTATTCTCGGGTAGAACCATAGCGCGCAGTTTACCGAGTTTCAGATACCTCTCATAACCGCCATGAACGTTCAGCTCTACGATGTCCCCTCCAGCCCTATGGAAGCACATCGCAGCCTCCAAGCCCCACTCAAGCCTTGGAGTTGCCAGGTTTAGGCATACAACGATTTCTGATTCAGATTCACCCCTAGCCTCTGTACACTCTCTACGGAAGAAATCCACGCACTCTTCAGGGTCTGGGGGTAGGACATCCCTCAGCTTCCCATAGGCCGGCGGTTCAGCTAGGTATGCGCCGAGCTGGACCATGGAGCACCCCTTACCCCTGCTGCGGCAGAACATTCCATTCGTTATCCCCATCATCGAGGATAGGAAGAGGCCTCCACGGAGTCTGTTACGTAGCTCTCTGAATCTATCTCTTCCGCTCATCAACCAGGTTTGCTTCCTCCAAAACTGCAACGTTTAAGTTGGCGTTGATCTGGTTAGAGGCCTAGTTCCGTTTTTAGGTATTCCCTGCTTATCGCCATGCTCTCCCTCGGGGTTCTGTCGGTTCTGTCCTGTTCGACGACTATCCAGTCCACGTCAGCTTCCTCTATCACCTTCATTATGGATGGGAAGTCTATTATGCCCCTCCCAAGCTCCGTGAACTCGTGCCTCCTCAAGCCCTCCTCGGTTCCATCCTTGAAGTGGAGGTACACCACACGCTGGAGGTTCTCCCTGATGAACTCCGCCGGTGTTAGCCCCCCACACCTAACCCAGTATGTGTCTACGCAGAGGTATACATGCTCCGGACTGGTCTCCTCTAGGACTATCCTCATCCCCCTAGCGTCGTCGACTATCTCCTGCCAATGGTTGTGGTAGCAGACCCTAACCCCATACGTCCCTGCCTTAGCTCCAATCTCCTCGAGGCGTTTGGAGTTCCTCCTGTAGTTTTCCTCGCTGTTTTCCCTACCACCCGCACCGCTGAAGATTAGATAGTGGCTCCCAGCCTCCCTGAGGATGCTTAGAGCCTCCTCTATGAGCTCATCGTTGACCCTCTCGATGTTCATGTGTATGCCGGATAGCTCCAAGCCCGCCGCTCTCAACGTATCTAAGGGTTTGGGGTTCGCCCTCAAGACATCAAGGCTGGTCTCGACACCCACGTAACCGAGGGCTGAAACCTCCTCCAAGACCCCCCTTAAGTCCTCCAGCGGCCTCCTCCCCCATATTATGAGCTGAGCTCCAACCTTAGGCCTCATAACCCATAACCCCACAAGACGATTAGATTAGAGGTCGATTGGTTATTTAAAAAATGTGGGTTTGGTCGCTTCTTACCTCAGTCTCTTTCCCTCTATGAACTCCTCAACCCATCTCCTTGCTTCGTCGTCCGATACTTGGACTGGCGGATGCTTGAAGGCGTAGGATGATATACTTATCAATGGGCCCCCAACCCCCCTGTCTAGGGCTATCTTCACAGCTCTCACCACGTCTATAACAACCCCCGCGCTGTTTGGGGAGTCCTCAACCTCCAGTTTTGCGGTTATCGTCACAGGTTGGTTCCCGAACTTCCTGCCCCTTATGTAGACGTAGCATATCTTCTTATCTCCGAGGAAGGGTACGTAGTCTGAGGGCCCTATCCTCGTCGGAACTGAGTATGGAACCATACTCGTCACGGCCTCAGTCTTACTCGTCCTCTTGGTTCTCAACCGTTTCTCTACCGTCATGTTCAGGAAGTCGGTGTTCCCGCCGAGGTTCAACTGGTATGTCTCGTCGACTATGACTCCTCTCTCAACGCATAGCCTAACCAAGTTCCGGTGCATTATCGTCGCGCCGAGCTGGCTTTTTATATCATCACCCGCGACCGGTATGTTCCTCTCCTCGAATCGTTTACCCCACTCACCGTCGCTAGCTATGAACTCTGGGATGCAATTCACGAAGGCGCATCCGGCATCTAGGGCTTCCTCGGCGTATCTCCGTGTGGCCCTATAACTCCCAACTGGGAGGTAGTTCACGAGCATGTCGGCCCCCGTCTCTTTGAGGATCTCTGATACGTTGGCCGCTTCAGTTTCGTCCTCGTCGTAGACCTTGAAGGGTTCCTTCATGTGTGGTGCGACGCCGTCTAGGACTGGGCCTGGGAGGACCTTAACCCCCATCTTCGGGACGTCTGCGAACTTTACGCATGAGTTCGGCTTTGCGAATATCGCCTCGCTTAGGTCCTTCCCTATCTTGTTTCTATTTACGTCGAAGGCTGCGACGAACTCTATGTCCCGTATGTGGTAGCCCCCGAAGTTTACGTGCATAAGCCCCGGGATCAGTTCGTCTTCCTTCGCGTTCTTGTAGTAGTGGACGCCTTGGATCAGGGCTGAGGCGCAGTTTCCAACACCTGCAACGGCTACCTTAACCTTCGACAACCCTTCCTCATCTTTCCCGAGGTGATGATCTCGTTAATACCCTAATCCATTTATAACCCTTTTCCATGCAGCTTGGGATGGCGCGGTGGGTTCTCAGCGGGTTAGGGCCCCTGTGATGAAGGCAACCATCCCAACGGCCATCCATAGGAGTGCGAGGTTCTTTATCCTCTTGGCGTTCTCCCTCGTTGGCCTGCGGATTAATAGGATTGATGAGAGGATGAAGCCTGCGTCCGTTATGGCCACGATCGGTAGATACCAGGGTGAGACGAAGTTGAGGATTGGAGGTAGGAGGCTTAAGGCTACGGCTGTGAGGTAGAAGATCGATGCCACATAGGCCGCCACTCTACCGCCATGTGAGACGGCTACGGTCCTGATGTCCTTAGACCTGTCACCTGGGATATCCACTATACCCTTATTGACTTCCCGTCCTGTGTTGGATAGGAATGCTAAACCTGCGAAGAGTAGGCTTATCACCTCAACCCTTCCACCAACCAGTAGACCGCCGTAGATGAAGGGTATCGAGACGCAGGCGCTTACGAGGAGGTTTCCGGGAAGGCCGGTACGCTTACCCCTGGTGTTGTAGGTTATCATTATGATCCATGCTAGGGTTGCGACCGCTAGGCACGGCGGGTTCGTTAAGGCTGCGGTCGATAACCCTATAACCGTTAGGAGGGCTGCGATGATTAGGCTCTCCTTGGGTGATACGAGGCCGCTCGGTATTGGGTGGTCGGGCTCGTTTATCGCGTCTATCTCCCTGTCGTAGTAGTCGTTTATCGCCATGGAGGCTCCCGTTAGGGTGTAGGCTGTCACGAAGCCTAGGAGGAGCCTGAGCGGTAGGTCTGGTTTTTCCCATCCTGTTCCGAGTAGTGACGCTCCGACTATTACGGCGAAGCCCATCATTAGGCAGTTTATTGGGCGTATGAGTTTGATGAAGCCTTTGAGCCTCCTCATTTTCTCAACCTTAATATCAAGATTTACCTTTCTGGGTTGTTGGGTAATAAGGTTTGATGATTCATTATGGCTGGTTTTATTCTTCTAGCCCTCTGCCTCCTCCATCGCCTCCGGTTTCTGTTTCTGGATTATCTGGGTTACGGCGTTCCGGCTTGGGATGAGTATCTCATTCTTCCCGTCCGTTGTCTCGAGGACTATGTGCATCAGGGTTATCTCCTTAACCCTCCCGGTCTTG
This sequence comes from Candidatus Bathyarchaeota archaeon, assembly GCA_003662645.1. GTDB lineage: Archaea > Thermoproteota > Bathyarchaeia > Bathyarchaeales > B26-1 > B17-G17. Next base: position 3,553 of record QMYL01000001.1, on the reverse strand, counting down.
CCGGCTATCGTTATTATATCTCCATACTTGAACGGTCTAGATAGGAGGAGGAATATCCCGGCTACAACGTGTGAGAGTATGGTCTGGGTTGCGAACCCGACTACTAACCCGGCGAATGAGCCGGCCGTTAGGGCTGCGGATGGGTTTACATTAAAGACTGAGGCGAGCATCGAGAGGAGGAGAGCCAGGCCGGCTATCTTCGTTATGGTTCTGACAGCCGCCGCTGTTGGGTGGTCCACAACCCTCCTGGCGTAGGCGTAGGTCATATTACTCACGGCCCTCACAGCCATGTACCCAAAGGCGAAGATTAGGGCCGCTTGGATATAGACCATGTAGGGCTGGATCATGAGTATTATGTTGCTGAAGGGTTGGAGATGGGGCGGGATCTGTTCGAGTCTGGCCCACCCGAAGATGAAGTTTACGATCAGGAGTGAGATTGTTAAGATTACCAGGTAGGCTATAGTCTTGGCGACGCTGCTCCTTACACTCTCTATCTTCTCCTCTATCTTCTCAATACCCACATTAGGCTCCTCCGATAAGTCGATCCCTAAAGTAAAGACTACTCATACCTTTAAAATATTTCCACAATGAGCTCTCCAGCTCCTCCTCTTTTTTCAGCTCTCAGTTTTGCGACATGCCAAATTAATATATGGACTCTCATATAATACGGGCTGAAGAGGAAAGGAAGATGATGAGGAGGTTTAGGAGGGGGCCGAGGGGGAGGCTCCCGAAGCCGATAAGGATCGGGGTGACCCCGAATATAAGGAGGTTCATACCGATACCTCAGTTGAACCCCACACCCATCTACATCGAACCAGCCGAGATAGAGGTTCTCAGGCTTGTGGACCTTGAGGGGCTCACGCAGGAGGCAGCTGGGGAGAGGATGGGTATATCTAGGGGCACCGTCTGGAGGCTCCTGCAGAGCGCTAGGAAGAAGATGATACAGGCTATAATCGAGTGTAGGCCGATATTCGTCTTCCCCTAAGCCCTAATGGTGGTGTTTGTTGTGGCGCTGATATTTGTCGGCCTTTGGTTTCCGTCTCTTTCCCGGTGACGAGCCCCTATTATCCTTGAGAATGCCGTGTAGATGCAATGGGAGAATTGGAATCCCGTTCTCGCGTAATGGTGGTAGTATCTCCTGATAACGTCCCTTAGGGTCAACCAGAATTTAACGTTATCTTCAGAGAAGGGCATGTTTACACAATCACTCAGCAGCCTATGGGCTTCGCGTATCGATCCGGAGTCTATGCTTCCATCCTTACGTAGACTCATAAGGAGCCATGTCGTTGCCATATTAAACTTATCGAAGACTGATGAACCGAAGGGATTGAACCTCGGGATAACCTCCCTTTTAATCGTGAAGAGGGAAGATGCATAAAGGAGATTCTCTATGAAAGCCCTTCTACGGGTAGCCCTTAAATACTTAGAGGTTAATGCCTTAAGATCCCCATCTTCAATGCCGAAGAGTATCCTTATCAGGGACGCGTAGGTATTTACCACTTCATCTCTAACCGAAAAGAATAAGGAGGATTCATCCCGGCTAAGTCCTTCAATAGCCTCCTCGAGAAGATTGATAGCTTCACCCCCGAATAGAAGCCTATTCGAGACTCTGTAGGGCTGGATTATTCTAAGCATATTCTCCGGCTTAATAACGTATTCTCCAGTAACAAATAGGACTATTAGTCTACAGCACACTATTAGAGCCTTCAGAATTCCATCAGCATCAAACCTACCAGTAGAGGGATCATAACCCCACATCAATCTTCTCATGACGTAAACGCAGTATTGGATCCAGCTCCTATCTATAGTCTCCCGGAGATTACCTAAGTCGCAGTTTCTGAGGTAGTCCCTACCCCAGACAGTAACGCCGGCGGCCTTAATGAAGTAGGCTGAGAGATCTCCACGGCCATACTTCAATCTGAAGGTAGGCAAGACGGATAGGTCCAGCTTGAAGCCACGCTTTCGAGCCTCAGCCTCGACGTCCTTCATCTTCTTCATATAGAAGAGGGAAAGCGGAGTCTTCAGGACCACGAAGATATCATAGTCACGGTTATCTTCTCCTTCAGCCTCTCCAGTAGCCCTGCTACCATGAAGAATCACAGACGTTGTGAATGGAACCCTCCTTAGAATCTCCTTGCAGATGAATTGCAGATTTTCATCGGCAAAGGACATATGGACCTCATAAAGATTATTTTAAAAGATAATTTAACCTTATTGAACGAGAGGTATGATCTCTATAATAGGTGATCTCCAGACCCTAGAGGCCCATGTTGGGAAGCGAAGACGTAACAAGGATAACTACAGGAGTGGATACGCACAATCTAGGTATAGGTGTCTTGTGGTGGGGGAGGATTGGCGGACCCGGTGGGATTTGAACCCACGACCTCTGGCTCCGCAGGCCAGTGTCCTAATCCTGGCTAGACTACGGGTCCCACCCGGCTTCTCTATGCAACCTCATCATGTATTCCTTCTTAACCTCTAAATATGTTACTTCTCCGTTGGGTATCTCTATGCTCCTTCGCAGTCTCGTATGGTTAGGATGAACCTATTATCATTTCCGGGGGGTGCCATCAGGTTTATCCCATCCCTGTCCTTTATTGCTATGTCCTCTTTGTCTCCGTATGGTGGGGCTTCTGGGGTGATGCGGGTCTTAAGGTTCTCGGTCGGCTTGTCGCAGTTGCTAGTTATGGGCTGCGTAAACTATTTTAGGATTGAGGCTCCTATCCTCTCAACTCCTCCACGCCAGCCTTGACGGGCATTATAGTAGATTATGGTTTTCCCCTCATAGTTGAGGACTACATCTAGCTGATATACTAAAGCGTTCTTCCAGCCTTTTGTGGGGGGAATTATGGGATTGAAAGGTGCGTCAACCCATCTGATACCGTCAAGTGAAGCTAAAAGGCATATGGCGGATCTACTTCTCCCAGAACCATCCCGGTATATACCATTATTGAACCCCAAGTACTGTTCACGCCACCTATAAACCTTCAAGGCTCCGGCCCCAAGGTTTCTATACGGCACTTCGGGGTTAGGCTTTAGAATAGGCTTACCATAGCGCCTATATGGGCCACATATATCTTCAGCCTCCGCGAAACTAACATACTTTGGCTCTTCGTATCCACAATCATCAAGCCAGACTGTTCCCCCGGAGTAGTATAGGCGATAGGTCTCTCCAACCTTGATCAGACATGGATTCCTAACCTGCTTACATCTTCCCTCAAGCTCCCATTCAAGTTTAGGTTCCAGCAGAACATGTTCCTCAGACCACCTCTCCAAATCCCTGCTCCACCTTAAACATATCACAGTATCAGCGCCGCGACTACGTCTAGTATAAAGAAGCTACCAGACATCGTCTTCCTTATAAAGGTACACAAGAGCCCCATTGAAAGGTAGAACCTTCTCATACTCCCAGTTTATACCGTCAGGAGACTTCAGACGATATATATGCATTCCTGAATGGGCAAACATATGCCAGAGATCATCGTATTCACCAGGTAGCACCACCTGAGGATCCCCTATAACACTTGATCCCTTAGGGGGATCTATTAAAGGG